>JAUXJB010000128.1 GCA_030624945.1 Deltaproteobacteria bacterium
ACGCACCTCATCGTGGGGCGCGATCACGCCGGCATCGGGGACTACTACGGCCCCTTCGACGCGCAGACCATCTTCGCTGAGCAGGTGCCCGCGGGCGCGCTGCGCATCCAGATCTTCGGCGCCGACCACACGGCCTACTCGAAGAAGCTCGACCGTGTCGTGATGTTCCGAGACGCACCCGACCACACCCCCGACGACTTCATCACCCTCTCGGGCACGAAGGTCCGCGAGATGCTGGGCCAGGGAATCGCCCCACCGCCCGAATTCATGCGCCCCGAAGTAGCCGAGATCCTCTCCGAGTACTACCGGAGCATCGACGGCTAAGCGCCTGTCCGGCTCCTGCCCCGCGGACTCCTAGCGCCGTTTGGGCGCGTAGAGGTCGGTGATGGTTCCCTCCACCATCTCGGCGGCGAAGCCGACGGTTTCCGAGAGGGTGGGGTGGGGGTGGATGGTGAGCGCCAGGTCCTCGGCGTCCGCGCCCATCTCCATGGCTACGAGGGTTTCCGCGATCAGCTCCCCGGCGTTCTTTCCGACGATGCCGGCGCCGAGGAGGTGGTGGGTTTCCTTCGAGAAGATCAGCTTCGTGAGGCCTTCCTTGCGGCCGAGGCTGAGCGCTCGGCCGCTTGCGGCCCACGGGAAGGTGGCCTTTTCGATCTCGACATTGCGCGCTTTGGCTTCGGCCTCGGTCATTCCGACCCAGGCGACTTCCGGGTCGGTGTAGGCGACCGACGGGATGGAGGCGGGATCGAACGAGGCCGGGAGGCCCGCGATGACCTCGGCGGCCGTGCGTCCCTCGTGCGAGGCCTTGTGCGCGAGCATGGGCTCACCGACGATGTCGCCGATCGCGAAGATGTGGCTCACGTTGGTTCGCTGCTGTGCGTCCACCCGGATGAAGCCCCGGTCGTCGACGGCGACGCCGGTTCGGTCCGCGCCGATGGAACGGCCGTTGGGCTGGCGGCCGACGGCCACGAGCACGCGGTCGAAGACGTCGTCCTCCGGGGCGCTCTCGCCCTCGAAGGTGACGCGCAAGCCGTCCGTCTGGGGCTCGATGCCGGTGACGCGCGTCCCGAGGAAGATGTTTGTGTAGCGGTTCCGGATGCGTTGGTGGAGCGGGCGGACCAGGTCGGGATCCGCGCCCGGGATCAGCGCGTCGAGCATCTCGACGACCGTCACCTCGGAGCCGAACGCGTCGTAGACCGTCGCCATCTCGAGCCCGATGATCCCACCGCCGATCACCAGGATGCGCTCGGGAATCTCGTCCAGCTGCAGCGCGTCGGTCGAGTTCATCACCCTCGGATCCTCGTTGGGAAAGTTCGGGAGCTCGATCGGCCGCGAGCCCGCAGCGATGATCGCATTGTCGAAGGAAATCGCCGTGACGCCGTTTTGGGTCTGTACCTCGAGCAGGTGCGGGTTGGCGAAGCTCCCGGATCCCGTAACGATCTGGACCTTGCGCTGCTGTGCGAGCTTCGCGAGTCCGTTCACGAGCGCTGTTACCGACTCGTTCTTGCGCGCGCGTATCTTGTCGATGTCGAGAGCGGGCTTGCCGAAGTCGATGCCGTGGGCGGACAGATCGCGCGCCTCCGTGATGATCTCGGCCATGTGCAACAGCGCCTTGGAGGGGATGCAGCCGACGTTGAGGCAGACGCCCCCCAAGGTCGGGTAGCGCTCGATCAGGACGACGCTCTTGCCGAGGTCGGCCGCGCGAAACGCGGCCGTGTAGCCTCCCGGGCCGGAGCCGAGCACGGCTACCTCGGCGTGGAGGTCCCCCCGCTCCAGCACCGAGGAAGGCGGCGGAGGCGGGAGCGCTTCGCTCCCGGTCGCCGGAGATTCGCGGCCGCCGCCCGTAGCCTCCTCCGCCTCCTCCGCGACCTCGAGCGTCAGGATCTCCGTCCCCTCGCTGACCTGGTCGCCCAGCGCGACGCGCAGCTCGCCCACGACGCCCGCGCGCGGAGACGGGATCTCCATGGTCGCCTTGTCACTCTCCAGAGTGACGAGGGGATCCTCGATCTCGACGCGATCGCCCGGGGATACGAGGACCTCGATGACCTCGACCGCCTCGAAGTCCCCGATGTCGGGAACGCGTACGCCGATGACGGGCACGGTCTACAGCAGGATCCGGCGCAGGTCCGACAGGTAGTGCACCAGCCGACCCGTGAAGCGGACCGCGTCCGCGCCGTCGATCACGCGATGATCGTAGGAGAGAGATAGCGGGAGGATGAGCCGGCGCTGCAGCTCGCCGCTTCGATAGACCGGCTTCCACTCCATGCGTCCCACGCCGAGGACCGCCACCTCCGGGTGGTTCACGATCGGCGTGAAGAACGTGCCCCCGATGCCGCCCAGGCTCGAGATCGTGAACGTTCCCCCCTGGAGGTCGTCGAGGTGCAGCTTGCGCTCGCGAGCCTTGGTGCTGAGCTCCATGAGCTCGCCCGCCAGCTCGAGGATTCCCTTCCGGTCCACATCTCGCACCGCCGGGACGATCAGTCCCTGGGCGGTGTCCACGGCGACGCCGATGTGGAAGTAGTTCTTGACGATCAGATTCTCACCCGTCTTGTCGAGCGAGGAGTTGAAGTGCGGGAACTCCTGGAGTCCGGCGACGATCGCCTTCATGACGAACGGCAGGAATGTGAGCTTGACGCCCTGGCTCTCCGCTGCCCCCTTCTGGGACTTGCGGAAGGACTCGAGCTCGGTGATATCGGCCTCGTCGAACTGGGTGACGTGCGGGACGGTGACCCAGCTTCGGTGCAGGTTGGCGCCCGACAGCTTGCGAATCCTGCTGAGGGGCTGGATCTCGGTGGGGCCGAACTTGCGGAAATCGATGTCGGGGGCGCGGGCGACGCGCACGCCCGAGATCGGCACGCCCGCGGCCGTCCCCTTGTCGATCATTCCCTTGACGTAGCCCTGGACGTCTTCCTTGAGCACGCGGCCCTTGGGCCCGCTGGGCGGGACGAGTGTCAGGTCGATGCCCAGCTCGCGGGCGAGGCGCCGTACCGAGGGGCTCGCGTGCGCGGTCGGCTGGGCCTGTGCGGGTTCCGGGAACGGGGGAATCTCGACGGGCTCCTCGGGCTGCTCCGGTTCGGCCTCCGCTTTCACGACCTCTTCGGGCGGTGGTGCGGGCGCCGCGGGAAGAGCCGTCTCTTCCGCGTCCATGACGCACACCAGACCGCCCTCGCTGATGGTGTCCCCGACGCGCACCCTCATCTCGCGTATCACGCCCGTGAAGGGCGAGGGAATCTCCATCGTCGCCTTCTCCGTCTCGAGGACGATGAGGGAGTCGTCTACCTGGACGTGGTCTCCCACCTTGACCAGAACCTCGACGACGTCGATGTCCTGGAAGTCCCCGATATCGGGAAGCAGTACCTTCCTCTGTTCAGCCAACGCAGCGTTCCTCTAGAGCCTGGCGGGGTCGGGCTTGCTCGCGTCGATCTTGTACTTCTCGATGGCGTTCTCGACCGCGGCGCTCGGCACCTCGCCCTCCTCCGCCAGCGCCTTGAGCGCGGCGACGACCACGAAGTGCCGGCTCACCTCGAAGTGATAGCGGAGCCTCTCCCGCAGGTCCGAGCGGCCGAACCCGTCGGTTCCGAGAACCTTGTAGCGCTGGCCGATCAGGGGGCGAATTTGATCCGCGTAGATGTTTACGTAGTCGGTCGCTGCGACCACGGGGCCCTCTCGATCGTGGAGCATGGTCTCCACGTAGCTCGTGCGCGGAGTCTCGCCGGGGTGAAGCATGTTCCAGCGCTCCACCTCCATTCCCTCCCTGCGCAGCTCGTTGAAGCTGGTCACGCTCCACACGTCGCTGTCGATGTCGAAATCCTCGCGCAGGAGCTCGGCGGCCGCGATCACCTCGCGCAGGATCGCACCGCTCCCCATCAGCTGAACCCGAGGCCCGTCGTCCTTACTCCCCTCCGCGAGCAGGTACATCCCCTTCAGGATTCCCTCCCTCACGCCCTCGGGCATCGGGGGATGGTGGTAGTTCTCGTTCATCAGGGTGACGTAGTAGAAGACCCCTTCCTGCTGCACGTACATCCGCTCCATGCCCGCGTGAAGGATGACGGCGAGCTCGTAGGCGAAGGTCGGATCGTAGGCGACGCAGTTCGGGATGTGGGAGGCCAGCATCTGACTGTGCCCGTCCTGGTGCTGCAGTCCTTCACCGGCCAGCGTGGTGCGTCCCGATGTTCCGCCGAGCAAGAACCCGCGTGTCTGTGAGTCGCCCGCGGCCCACAATAAATCGCCCACGCGCTGGAAGCCGAACATCGAGTAGAAGATGTAGAAGGGGATCAGGTTGATGCCGTGGTTGCTGTAGGCTGTGCCGGCCGCAATCCACGAGGAGACCGCGCCCGCCTCGGTGATGCCCTCCTCCAGGATCTGACCTTCTTTGTCCTCGCGGTAGTACATGACCTGGCCCGCGTCTTGCGGCTCGTAGAGCTGCCCCTCGCTCGAGTAGATCCCGAGCGAGCGGAAGAGTCCCTCCATACCGAAGGTTCGCGCCTCATCGGGGATGATGGGTACGATCAGCTTGCCGATCTGCTTGTTGCGCGTGAGGGCCGTGAGCATGCGCACGAAGGCCATCGTGGTGGAGATCTGGCGCTTTCCCGAGCCCTCGAGCATCGACTCGAAGATGTCGAGTCCGGGGATCGCGAGCGGGCGAGCGGTCCTGCGGCGCGCCGGCAGGTAGCCTCCCAGCGCTTCCCGGCGCTCGTGCATGTAGCGCATCTCCGGGCTGTCCTCGGGGGGCTTGTAGAAAGGCGTGTCCTGGAGCCGGTCGTCGGAGATCGGAATGCGGTAGCGATCCCGGAACCGCTGCAGATGGTCCTCCCCCATCTTCTTCTGCTGGTGGGTGGTGTTCTGACCCTCTCCCGCTTCGCCCATGCCGTAGCCCTTCACCGTCTTCGCCAGGATGACGGTCGGCTGATCCGGGGTCTTGGTCGCCCGCGCGTAGGCCGCGTAGATCTTCTGTGGGTCGTGACCTCCACGATTGAGCTCCCAGATCTCGTGGTCGGTCATGTTGGCGACCATGGCCCGGAGCTCGGGGTGCGTGCCGAAGAAGTGCTCGCGCGTATAGGACCCTTCCCTCTGCGCCTTGTAGTTCTGGTAATCGCCGTCGACGGCGCGCTCCATGCGCTCGAGCAGGACGCCGTTCTTGTCCTTGGCGAGTAGCTGGTCCCAGCGCCCCCCCCAGATCACCTTGAGGACGTTCCAACCCGCGCCCCGGAAGGTGCCCTCGAGCTCCTGGATGATCTTGCCGTTCCCGCGCACCGGACCGTCTAGGCGCTGCAGGTTGCAGTTCACCACGAAGATCAGGTTGTCGAGCTTCTCGCGCGCGGCGAGCCCGATCGCGCCGAGGGACTCGGGTTCGTCCATCTCGCCGTCGCCAGCGAAGGCCCAGACCTTACACCCGGCCGTGTCGATGATGCC
>JAUXJB010000244.1 GCA_030624945.1 Deltaproteobacteria bacterium
AGCGGAGTTCGCGGCGCACACGCCGTACCTCTATTCGACCTACGAAGAGGAGTGCGAGGCCGAACCGACAGGGCGACCCAAGGTGATCATTCTGGGGGGCGGCCCGAATCGCATCGGGCAGGGGATCGAGTTCGACTACTGCTGCGTGCACGGGGTGATCGGTCTGCGGAAGGACGGCTACGAGACCATCATGGTCAACTGCAATCCAGAGACGGTGTCCACGGACTATGACACGTCGGATCGCCTCTACTTCGAGCCGCTGACCCTGGAAGACGTGCTGGCCATCGTCGAGAAGGAGCGCCCTGAGGGCGTGATCGTACAGTTCGGCGGTCAGACGCCGCTGCGGCTCGCCGTGCCGCTCGAGCGAGCCGGCGTGCGCATCCTCGGGACGTCGCCCGACGCAATCGATCGGGCGGAGAATCGCGAGCGCTTCGCTCAGCTCTTGCGCAAGCTCGACCTGCGTCAGCCCGAGAACGGGACCGCACGCAGTGTCGAGGTGGCGCTGCGCCTGGCCGACAACCTCGGCTACCCGGTGCTCGTACGCCCCTCCTACGTCCTCGGAGGTCGCGCGATGCAGATCGTCCACGACGAAGCCGAGCTAGAGATCTACATGCGCGAGGCCGTGATGGTGAGCCCGGAGCATCCGGTGCTGGTGGATCGCTTCCTGGCCAACGCGATCGAGGTCGACGTCGATGCCATCTGCGACGGCGAGACGGCCGTTATCGGCGGGATCATGGAGCACATCGAGGAGGCGGGCATCCACTCCGGCGACTCGGCCTGCTCGCTGCCGCCCTACAGCCTGTCGCGTGACGTGATGGACGAGATCAGGCGAGCCACACGCGAGCTCGCACTGGAGCTCGGCGTGAAGGGCCTGATGAACGTGCAGTACGCCGTAGTCGGTGACGAGGTGAACGTGATCGAGGTGAACCCGCGCGCCTCGCGCACCGTTCCGTTCGTCTCCAAGGCGATCGGTCTCCCGCTGGCGCAGCTGGCCTCGCGCGTCATGGCTGGAAAGACGCTCGCGGAGCTCGGATTCTCCGACGAGATCGAGCCGTCGCACATCTGCGTCAAGGAGGCCGTCCTGCCGTTCGTCAAGTTCCCGGGTGTCGACACGCTACTGGGACCCGAGATGAAGAGCACGGGCGAGGTCATGGGCATCGATCGCGACTTCGGGGGCGCCTATGCCAAGGCGCAGCAGGCCGCGGGGATGGAGCTTCCGACCGCGGGGACCGTCCTGATCTCGCTCCGGAACGAGGACAAGCAGGCCGCCCTGGAAGCGGTGCGCGCGATCGAAGCCGAGGGGTTCCGCCTGGTGGCGACCGCGGGCACGGCCGCCTTTCTGAAGGCCCACGGATTCACGGTCGAATCCGTGCGGAGAGCCGCGGAGGGTTCGCCCAGCACGGTCGACTTGCTGCGAGGAGGAACCGCCCAGCTCGTGATCGTCACCACACAGATCGGTGACGCAAAGGCGGTTCGAGATTCGGCGGAGATGCGACGCGCGGCGCTCGAGAACGGCGTACCGTACTTTACGACCGTAGCCGGGGCCCGCGCTGCAGCGGCCGCGATCGGAGCGCTGCGCGCCGGCAAGATCGAGCCACTGGCGCTGCAAGACCTTCGCCCCGCGTAGAGAGCATGTCGCGCTTCGAGGAGATGGTCGATGCCCTGCGAGGCCCGCTGGAGTTTGCTCGCAAGCATCCCGAGCGCGCGCAGAGTACGTCGGGCCTGCGCGATACGCTCTCGGGTGTCTTGCAACGCGCTCAGGAGCTCCGGATCCCGCTCGAGGCAAAGCGGCGACTCGCAGGCGCCGCGCAGGCGATCGAGGCCGATGGTCTCGTGGCCGCAGTTCTCGAGCCCGCGGCCGAGCGTCTGGGCCCCGTGCTCGCGCCCGGCTACGCCCAGCGTGCGCTCGGCCAGCCGACCCTGCGCCTGCCGGGAGTCGGCCCCCGGACTGCCGAAGCCCTGGTCCGCAAGGAGATCCGGAGTGTGGAGGATCTGCTCTTCTTCCTGCCGCGCTCCTACGAAGATCGCCGGGAGCTGATCCCGATCGCCGAGCTCCAGGTCGGTCGCCCCGCCTGCTTTCGCGCAACGGTGACCCGTGCGAGTGTCGTTTCGACCCGCCGCGGCCGGAGCTTCCTGCAGGTCGTGGTGAGCGATGGTACGGCCTCCGTCCAGCTGAAGTGGTTCCGCGGTGTCGCACACTTCCGCGACCGCGTCGTGCCGGGTGTCGACTTGCTCGTGGCGGGGGACGTCCGCCGCTACCGCTATGCCAAGGAGCTGCACCATCCCGAGGTGGAGATCCTTACGGAGGCGACGCCCGTAGAGAGCTTGCCGCGGATCGTGCCCACCTATTCCGCGGTCGATGGAGTACCCGCTCGCACGTTGCGGCGGTTGATCCAAGGGGCCGTGGATCACGCTGGCGACTTGCTCGAGGACTGGCTCCCGGCCGAGACCGTTCGGGAGCTCGGACTTCCGAATCTCGATCGCGCAGTGGTGGAGGTTCACTCGCCGGATCCCGACCTCGATCCCGAGCAGCTCCGGGGCCGGCACACCCCTTACCATCTGCGGCTCGTGGCGGAGGAGCTGTTCGTGCTTCAGGTGGGACTGGAGCTACGACGGTCCGCGCTCTCGTGCCGAACGGCGAAGCCGCTGGCGGTGCGCGACCCCAGCGTCGCGCGATCGATCCGCCAGCTGCCCTTCACGCTGACCGCGGACCAGCGCCGGGTATGGAGCGAGATCGCCGCCGACCTGGAGCGACCCCGGCCCATGAACCGCCTGCTGGTCGGGGACGTGGGCACGGGCAAGACGGTACTCGCTCTCCTGGGCGGCGTGGCAGCGCATGCCTCTGGGGGGCTCACCGCCGTGCTCGCCCCGACCGAGATTCTGGCGCAGCAGCATTTCGAGACCTTTCGGAGCCTGTCGGGACCG
>JAUXJB010000233.1 GCA_030624945.1 Deltaproteobacteria bacterium
CCTCCAGCAACGACAGAAGCATTTCGCGCATCGCGGCGTCGTCGTCGACAACTAGTACGGATCTGGTTTCTGACATGTGGAAATGTGGTAGCAGGCTGCGTGCCAGGAGATCGCGCGGCTCCGCCCACTTGAGCGGCCCATGAGTGTGCAAAAGTAGCTCGCTGAGGCAATCTACCACAGTTTGTGGGGCGGCGTTGTGAGGCGTCCAGCCCTGGCTCCTAGTCGCCCGACAGCTTCTAGTCGCTCGGCAGGCAGGGCAGGACGATCCGGAACTGGGTCCCGCGCTCCACCTCGCTGGTGGCCTCGATCGTGCCCCCGTGGTCTCGGACGATCCCGTGCGCGACCACCAGGCCCAGGCCCGTCCCCTGGCCTGCGGGCTTGGTCGTGTAGAACGGCTCGAAGACGCGCGCCAGGACGTCCGGCGGCATGCCGTGACCGTCGTCGCTGATCAGCACCTCGAGCTTGTCCCCCGACAGCCCCTGGGCCCGAATCTCGAGGTTGCCGCCCTCGGGCATCGCGTCAGTCGCATTGAGAAGGAGGTTCAGGAACAGCTGCTGCAGCTTCTCCTCGTCTCCGAAGACGCTCGCAGTGTCGACGAGGTCGCGCTTGACCCGGATCTGGCGCAGGCGGAACTCCTCCGTGAGAAAGCTGAGACTTCGCTCCAAGACCGCGCGCACGTCCACAGGCTGGAGCTCGCGATGGTCGGAGCGCGCCATGTTGAGCAGGCTGCGGATGATGTTCGAGATCCGCTCGATCTGATCGCGGATCGTCCGGAGCCGCTGCTTGCCCCGCTCGTCGTTCACCGAGGACTCGAGCAGCTCGGCGTGGCCCTGGATGACCCCCATGGGCGTGCCGATCTCGTGCGCCAGGCCGGCGACGATGGTCGCTATCGAGGCCAGCTCCTCGGCAGCCTGCGCGCGGTTCGTCGTCTCCCGCAACTCCTGGCTGCGCGTCTCGAGCTTTCCCTCCAGATCCCGCCCCGTCGCGGCCAGCTCCCGGTTCAGAAATTCGAGCTGTTCCTCCCGCCGGGCCACGTAGGCCTCCATCGCGACCTGCGTGTCGAAGGAGAGGAGCTTCTGGAGCGATGCGATGACCGCCTCCGCACGCGCCGGGCTGTGGCGCCAGGCCTCGAAGATCATGGGGATCAGAAGGCTCAGGAACTGCGAGTAGGCGCCCAGGTACCAGGCCGGTCGCAGTCCCACCTCGAGGTGCCGCAGTCCGATGCGTTCGCGGCTCGCGACGTAGTCCTCGTCGATCGTGGGCCCGCCGAGGCTCAGAAGATAGTCGCGCTGGCTCTGCATCACGCTCTCCTTGACCTCGGGATCGGCGAGCAGGCGCCGCGTCGGCTCGAAGGAGAGGAGATGTCGGTAGAAGGCGCCGATGAACGAGTCCGCGTTCTTCTCGAGGATCGGCGCGAACTCGGCCAGGTTCTCCCGGTCAGCCTCGGTGAAGCCGAGAAAGGCCAGGCGCATGCGCAGCTCTTCGGGAGTCACGGGCTAGAGCCTCGGCCCTTCGATCCGCCTGTCAAGAGATTCGTCTGCCCGCGGAGCGTCGCGCGGAGCCGCGGTCCGGCCGGCAGGCCGCTTGCGCGCACGGGTCGGATGGCTAAAGAGATCAGGGTGGCTCAACCTATCGGCTCGGTTCGGCGCGCGGGCTGGCGTCTGGGCAGCATCGCGGGGATCGAGCTCTCCATCGACTATTCCTGGCTGTTGATCTTCGCCCTCGTCACGTTCTCGCTGGCCCAGCAGCTCGCCGGCGGGGGCGCAACGGAGCTCGGGATCCGCGTCTGGCTCGCCGCCGCCGCGGTCAGCATCGTGTTCTTCGCATCGATCCTGTTGCATGAGCTCGGACACAGCTTGACCGCACAGAGGCTGGGGATTCGAGTGCGCTCCATCACGCTCTTCCTGTTCGGGGGTGTGGCCGAGCTCGCCTCCGAGGCCCGGCGTCCTCGGGACGAGATCCTCGTGGCCGTGGCGGGACCCTTGGTCAGCGTGAGTCTCGGGCTGATCTTCCTCGGTCTGGCCGGGGGACTCGGGGCTGAGGGTAGCCTGCTCGGCGCGGGCCTCGCCTGGCTCGGGCGGATCAATCTGCTGCTGGCCACCTTCAACGCGGTTCCCGGCTTCCCGCTCGATGGGGGCCGCGTCCTGCGGGGAATCCTGTGGGCGATCTCGGGGGACTTCACGCGGGCGACGCGGGTCGCGGGAGCCTGCGGAGCGATCTTCGCCTGGCTGCTGATCGCAATGGGCCTGCTCGCGGCGGTCCTGGGGGGGCAGCTGGTCGGGGGGATCTGGTTCGTCCTGATCGGCTGGTTTCTGCTGAGCGCAGCGCGCGCCAGCGTCGGCCAGGAGGCGTTGCAGCGAGCTCTCGCCGACATCAGGGTGCGGGACACGCTGGTTCCCGTCGCCGGCTCCCTCCTGTCGGGGTCCGAGAGCGTTGCCGAGGTGCTGGAGACCCTGGTGCTGCGCCAGGGCCGGCGCACGTTCTTCGTGGTGGATCCCGACGGGCACCTGCGCGGGCTGGTCACTTTGCGGGAGCTGGCGCGGACGCCTGCTGACGCGCGCAGCCAGACACCCGTCGCCCAGGTCATGGTCCCGGAGGAACGGCTCGCGACGGCCTCACCGACGCAGAGCGGCCAGTGGGCCCTGGCTCGCATGGTCGAGCTCGGCGTGAACCAGTTGCCGGTCGTGTCCGAGGGTCGTGTGGTGGGCGCCGTCACTCGCGAAGCGCTGCTCGGGGTAGTGCGAGCCCACCTTCTGCTGGGACAGGAGACCGGGGCGCGGCGCGGGACGCCGCGATAGGATCTCCTGCGGGTCGGATGACTATGGTTCGCAAGCTCATTGCTCCCTTCGTCGGGCTCATCGCGATCACCGCCATCGGCACGGGGGGCTATGTGTTCGTGGAGGGGATGTCCTGGAGCGACGCGCTCTACATGACGGTCATCACCATCTCCACCGTGGGCTACGGGGAGGTCCAGCCGCTCGGCCCGGCGGGTAAGCTCTTCACCGTCATTCTGATCCTGAGCGCCGTCGGGCTCGTCCTCTACCTGCTCAGCAAGGCCGCTGAGGTGCTGGTCGAGGGACGCTTCCGGGAGCTCTTCTTGA
>JAUXJB010000224.1 GCA_030624945.1 Deltaproteobacteria bacterium
ACGACCGGGGCGATCTGCTTGACGAGGGCGTCCGCAGCCAGGCGATCGGAGAGATCTCGGGTCACCCCGACGGCCAGCGCGGCCTTGCCTTCGTGACGTGTACCGAGCACCACGACGCCCGAGCCCAGCCGCTGCTTGAGCTCGTCGATCATGCCGCGCAGCTCCTTGGGGGAAGCCTCTTCGACCTCGCTCGTGATCAGACGCACGCCCGCGAGCTCGCGTAGCTGCTGCATCGGATCGCTGACCCCACCGCGACGCAGGCGCGCGCGCGTCTGCTCGAGCTCTCGCTCCAGCTGCTTCTGCCGCTCGAGCAGCTTCTCGATTCGCTCGGGAACCTCGGATGGCGGGGACTTCAAGAGCTGCGATGCGGCGCGCAGCGTGGCGGCATCGCGGCGGGACTGTTCCAGCACCCCCTTGCCGGTCTGCGCCTCCACCCGCCGGACCCCGGCGCCTATCGCGGTCTGCGAGACGATCCGGAACGAGCCGATGTCGCCTGTGGCGCGGGTGTGCGTCCCGCCGCAGAGCTCGGTGGAGGGACCGAAGCGCACGACCCGCACGACCTCACCGTACTTCTCTCCGAACATGGCGATCGCGCCGCTCTCGATGGCCGCCTCGCGGCTCTTCTCCTCGATCTGGGAGGGCAGGTTCTGGAGCACCAGATCGTTCACCAGATCCTCGACCTCCGCGATCTGCTCGTCGGTCAGCGGATCGTCGTGCGTGAAGTCGAAGCGGAGCCGCTCCGGCGCCACCAGGGAGCCCGCCTGCACGACCTGCGGACCGAGCACGCTGCGCAACGCCCATTGCAGCAGGTGCGTGCCGGAGTGGTTCCGCACCGTGGCCGCGCGTCTGGCGGCGTCGACAGAGAGCCCTACCTCATCCCCCACGCGCACTCTCCCGAGCGTGACGCGCCCGCTGTGGACGATCAATCCCTCGACGGGTTGCTGCGTGTCCTCGACCTCGATACGGCCGTCCGGCCCCTCGAGGGCGCCGGCGTCACCGACCTGGCCGCCGCTCTCCGCGTAGAACGGGGTGGTCTCCACCACGACCTCGACCCGCTCCGCCTCCGATACCTCCTCCGTCTCGTCGCCATCCCGGAGCAGGGCCAACACGCGCGAGCGCGTTTCCAGCGTCTCGTAGCCGACGAAGCGCGACCGCGCGCGAACCGCGAGGCGGTCGTAGACCTCGGCCGGGGCCCCCTCGCCCGCGCCCTTCCAGGCCGCTCGGGCGCGCTCGGCCTGCTCTTGCATGCGCGCATCGAACGCCGCGCGATCGTAGTCGAGGCCCTGGCCGTGCAGGATGGTCTCGGTCAGGTCCGTGGGGAAGCCGAACGTGTCGTAGAGCTTGAAGACCACGTCGCCGGCCAATCGCGACCGTCTCTCGCGGCGCGCCCGCCGGACTTCCTCGTCCAGGAGCTGAAGGCCCCGCCCCAACGTGCGTCCGAAGCGCTCCTCCTCGCGCTTGATGGTCTCCAGGATAAAGTCCCGGCGCTCGCGTAGCTCGGGATACGCCGCGCCCATCCGGCCGATCACGACGTCCGAAACCTCGTAGAGAAACGGCTCCTCGATCCCGAGCAGCACGCCGTGTCGCGCGGCCCGGCGCAGGACGCGGCGCAGCACGTAACCCCGCCCCTCGTTTGCGGGGAGGACCCCGTCGCCGAGCAGAAAGGCGCAGGCGCGCGCGTGATCGGCCACGACGCGCATGGACATGTCGCTGTGCGGGTCGGAGCCGTACGGCACACCGGCGAGCTCGCCCGCCCTCGCGAGGAGCGGACGAAACAGATCGGTGTCGTAGTTGCTGTCGACGCCCTGCAGCACGCAGGCCAGCCGCTCCAGCCCCAGACCCGTATCGATTGACGGCTTGGGCAAGGGGACGCGGCTGCCGTCGGCGCGCTGCTCGAACTGCATGAAGACCAGGTTCCAGAGCTCGATGTAGCCATCGCCCGAGGGATCGGACCCCGAGTCGAAGGCGCTCTGGTCGGTGATCATGTGGATCTCGGAGCAGGGGCCACAGGGCCCCGTATCCGCCATCTGCCAGAAGTTCTCACTGTCGGGGAGGCGGAAGATACGGTCGGAAGCGAGCCCGATCTCGTTTCGCCACACGTCGTAGGCCTCGTCGTCCTCCTCGTGGATCGAGACGACTAGCCGCTCCGGCTCGACCTTGACTACGTTGGTGAGGAAGTCCCAGCCGTACTCGATCGCCCCCTTCTTGAAGTAGTCCCCGAAGGAGAAGTTCCCGAGCATCTCGAAGAAGGTCTGATGGCTGGGCGACACGCCCACCTCCTCGAGGTCGTTGTGCTTCCCGGAAACGCGCATGCACTTCTGCGAGGTCACCGCCCGCGGGTAGTCGCGCGTCTCCTCGCCCACAAAGACGCGCTTGAAGGGAACCATCCCGGCGTTCACGAACATGAGCGTGGGATCGGCCTCGGGCACGAGCGATCCCGACCGCACGACCCGATGCCCGCGCTCCTCGAAGTAGCGCAAGAACACCCGCCTGATCTCGGCCCCATCCATCGCCGCCAAGATACCAGTTCAGCCCTTGCGGGTCCCGAAAGACTTTCAGAACCGCTCGATCTTCAGGTCGTCGTCGAGGCTCTCGGCGCTCGGCTCCTCTTCGCCATCGACGAGGTCCAGGTCATCTTCCTTTTCCTGGCTCTCGAAGTCGTCCCAGGTGCCGTCGGAGGTGGCGGAGATCCCCTTGAAGCGGAGCGCGAAATCGTCCGGGTTGGAGGAGTGCGTGAGGGCCGACTCGTACTCGACCAGACCGTTCTTGACGTGCTGCATGAGTGACTGATCGAAGGTCTGCATCCCGTAGGTGGTGAAGCCCTTGGCGATCGAGTCGGTGATCTCCTTCGACATGTCCTTGTCCGCGATGCACTCGCGGATCCGCGCGGTGGCGACCATCACCTCGACCGCCGGAACGCGCCCCTTGGCGTCTGCCCGGGGAACCAGTCGCTGGCTGATGATTCCCCTGATGATGCTGGCGAGCTGCAAGCGGACCTGCGCCTGCTGGTGGGGCGGAAAGACCGAGACGATGCGGGTGATGGTCTCGGCCGCGTCGATCGTAAGCAGCGTCGACAGCACGAGATGGCCGGTCTCTGCGGCGGTCAGGGCTGTCTCGATCGTCTCGAAATCGCGCATCTCCCCCACCAGGATGACGTCGGGGTCCTGACGCAGGGCGGAGC
>JAUXJB010000171.1 GCA_030624945.1 Deltaproteobacteria bacterium
ACGTCGAGGGTCTCGCTGTGCCGGAGGAGCTGGACCAATGCCAGCGACGCCAGCGGCGCGTGCTGCACGGCCGCGACCACGGCGTCGCACTCCTCTCGCGACGAGACCACGACGTCGAAGCGACCGAGGAGCGCCCTGCCCGCCGGCGAGGCGCCGTCGGATCCCATGGCGATCGAAACACAGGGGAGCTGCGCGAGCGTCGCACCCGCTGCCTCCAGGGCCTTCGCATCCGCGTCCCCGGAGGAGACGTCCACCAGGAGCGCGGGACCCGCCGTCAGAACGGAGAAGGCCTCGAGCGCGTAAGGAGTTCGAAACCTCTCGATCGCCTCGGCGAGCGAGAGGATGACTATGAGGAGTCTCCCGCCAGATCCTCCCGCACGACGCGCCGCAGGAGCTTGCCCGTCTCGTTGTACGGGAGCTCTGCGCTGAATTCGATCCGCCCGGGTACGCGAGAGGAACGCAGCCGGGCCTTCACCCACTCCTGAAGCTCGGGCACCGTCACCGACATCCCCGTGCGCAGCACGACGACGGCGGCAACCGCCTCGCCCCACTGCACGTCCGGGATTCCCACGACCGCACAATCGACCACCGACTTGTGCTCGAGGAGCACATCCTCGATCTCGCCGGGCGACAGGTTCTCGCCACCCCGAACGATCACGTCGTCGATCCGACCCTCCACGAACAGGTAGCCCTCCTCGTCCATCGAGCCGCTGTCGCGCGTCGGGAACCAGCCATCGCTCTCGAGTCGCGTTCCGCGACCCAGATACTCGCCCGAGACCTGCTCGCCACGGACGTGGATCTCGCCCACCTCACCCGCTCCGAGCGGCTTCCCGTCGGGATCGCGGATCTCCACCTCGAGGCTCGGCAGCGCCCTCCCGACCGACACGAGCCGGCGCTGCACGACGGGATCCCCGCTCGACGCGGCGGCCCGGTGGTCTTCGGGCCCCAGCACGGAGATGGTCGAGCTCGTCTCCGTGAGTCCGTAGGCGTTCGTGAACTCGGTTTCGGGGAACAGGCGCATGGCGCGCTCGATCACCGGCTGCGGCATCTTGCCGCCTCCGTATGCGATCGCGCGCAGGTGCGGAAGATCCGTACTGCCCGCGTCTTCCAGCTCGTCCACGATGCGTGCGAGCATGGTCGGAACGACGAACGCGTTCGTGATCCGTGCAGAGCGCGCGAGCTCGAGCCAGCCATCCGCGCTGAAGCCGGGCAGCTGCACGACCCGGCGCCCGGAGTAGACCGAGCTCAGGATCGCGGCCATCCCGGCCACGTGGTACGGGGGTACACTGACGAGAGTCGCCTCCTCTGCCCCGGACCCTCCAAACTCGACCGAGCCCAGGATGTACGAGACCAGGTGCTTGTGCCGCAGGACCGCCGCCTTCGGGGCGCCCGTCGTGCCACTCGTGTAGAGGAGCACGGCGATCTCATCGGGATCCATCGACCACTCCGGCGCCGCCTCTCCACCCCCCACCGCCTCCGCGAGGAAGTCCTCCCGCTCTACCGGGTTGGTACCGGGCACCCGGGCGAGCTGCTCGACGCGCTCGGGATCGGTGATCAGGTAGGAAGGAGCGATCTCGCCCACGAGCGAGTCGAGCTCCTCGCTCGTCAGCCGGTAGTTCAGGGGAACGAAGGGAACCCCGGCCCAGGCGCTGGCGAAGAGCGCGATGGGCACGGCCGGGCTGCTCACGTCGAGCAGCGCCATGCGCTCGGCTCCGGACGCCTGCACCTCACTCGCGGCGCGGCCCGCCGCGTCGAAGAGCTCCTGATAGGTGAGAACGTCCGAACCGCTTTCGATGGCGGGGCGGTCGCCAAAGCCCGCCGCGGCCATCTCGAGCAGCATCATCAGGTTCATCGGTCAGTCCGAAGAAGGGAGCTTCTTCGCTTCCTTGAGTTTCAGCAGGACGCCGCCGGTCGCCAGGGAGCCATCGCCCGCCTTCGTGCACAGGAGCTCGAGATCTCCCGAATCATCGACGTAGCGCTTGCCGAGCTTCGTCCCCTCCGCCGCGTCGGGCGAGGGCGACTGGTCTCCCGGCGGAGCCTCCGCAACATCGATCATCGGTGCCCCGCCGCAGGCGATCTCGGCCGGTTTGTCCGGCACGGAGATGACCATCACCTCGGTCGTACAGACCGCACTGCGCAGTCGGGCTCCCGTCTTCAATCCGGCCATAGCGATGCTGCCTCCTCAGGAGATGATATCACTTGGCGCGATGATACCAGCTCGCGCGCCTGCCGGCCGCTGCGAGAATGAGGTGTGCGGAGAGGAGAGCGAGATGCCGAGCGAGGGACGCGCTTGCTGATCACCCGCGCGGAGCTCGGGGGCACCGGCCCGTTCGACGTTCGGCTCGCGGGCGGTCGGATCGCGGAGATCGGCCCTGAACTGGAGCGGAGCTCGGGGGAGCCGCTGCTCGACGCCTCCGGGGGAGCGCTCCTGCCCGGCCTTCACGACCATCACCTCCACCTGCTCGCACTGGCCGCCGCACTCGGCTCGGTGCGCTGCGGGCCGCCCGAGGTTCGCAGCCTGGAGGCGCTGCGCGGAGCGCTGGCCGCCGCGACCTCGCAGGGGGGGTGGGTCCGGGGCATCGGGTATCACGATTCCGTGGCCGGACCGCTGGAGCGCTCGCAGCTCGACCGTCTCGAGCCCGGGCGCCCGCTGCGCATCCAGCACCGGAGCGGCGCGCTCTGGATGCTGAACTCGGCGGCCATCGAGCGGCTGGGTCTCGACCGCGGCGTCGACGCACCGGGCGTGGAACGCGATGCCGGCGGGCGGGCCACGGGCAGGCTTCTTCGACTCGACCGGTGGCTGCGCCAGCAATGGGGAGAGACCGCGGCGCCCGACCTGCGCGAGGTGGGCCGGCGCCTCGCGCGCTTCGGTGTGACCGGGCTCACGGACACCACCCCCGGGAACGGCCCGGCCGAGCTCTGCGTCCTCTCCGAGGCGGCCCTGCGTGGAGATCTGCCGCAACGCCTGGTCGTGATGGGAGGACCAGAGCTCCCCCCCTCGCAGTGCGACGCCGTCGAACGCGGGGCCGTGAAGGTGCTCCTCCGCGACGAGGAGCTGCCGTCGTTCGAGGAGCTTGCGGACGTCATCCGGGCGGCCCATCGCGATGCCCGAGCCGTGGCCGTGCACTGCGTCACACGCGCCGAGCTCGTGCTCACGAGCGCGGCCTTTGCAGCGGCAGGAGCCCAGATCGGAGATCGGATCGAGCACGCGGCCGTGGCGCCTCCCGACGTGGTGGCACTGTTGGCCGAGCTCCCGCTCACGGTCGTGACGCAGCCCAACTTCGTACGCGAGCGGGGCGATGCGTACGCGGTGGACGTCGGGGAGCGCGACCGGCCCTGGCTCTACCGCTGCCGCGCATTCCTCGACGCGGGGATCCCGCTCGGGGGCGGCACGGACGCCCCGTTCGGCGATCCCGACCCGTGGCTGGCGATGCGGGCGGCGGTCGATCGCCGCACCGAATCCGGCATCCGCCTCGGCCCCGCCGAGCGACTGAGTCCCGAGCAAGCCCTCGCGCTCTTCACCTCTCCACCGGAGGCCCCGGGGGCAGCGCCCCGCTCCCTCGCGGTGGGAAGCCCCGCAGACCTCTGCCTTCTGGACCGGCCCTGGTCGGCCGCCCGGGGGGAGCTCTCCTCCGCGCACGTGGCCGCCACGCTGCGCACCGGCTCCGTGATCTCGTCTAGATGACTGCGCGACGCCGCAGGTCGGTTATCTGCTCCCACTTGTAGCCGAGCAGGTCCAGCAGGATCTCCTCGGTGTGCTGTCCCAGCTGCGGCGCGGGCATGCGCACCTGCCCCGGGGTCTCGCTCAGGCGTACGGGAACCCCGAGGACCTGCGTCTTTCCGTGCTCGGGGTGCTCGAAGTCGACCACGTAGTCGTTCGCGCGCACCTGCGGATCGTCCGGGAGATCGTCCACGCTGTTGACGACCGTGTAGATCATGTCGCCGGCCTCGGCCAGGATCCGGAGCCACTCGTCCCGCGGCTTGGTCGCAAACACCTCGTCGATGATCGCGATGGCCGCCTCGCAGTTCGCGCCACGCACCTGCTGATCGGAGAAGCGCTCGTCGGTCGCCAGCTCGGGCCGACCCAGGGCGCGACAGAAATCCGGCCAGTAGCGATCCGACTGGATCATCGCGAGCGCGATCCAGCTGCCGTCCTCGCAGCGGTAGTAGTTCCAGAGCGGATTGAACGACCGGGCTCTCGCCGTGCGGAGGAAGGCGCTCCCGTTCGCGAGTCTGGACGACAGGCTCAGCCCCTGCAGGACGGTCATGCTGCCGAGATGCGAGGCGTCCACCTGCTGTCCCACACCCAGACGCTCGCGCGCGACCAGGGCGGCCAGCACACCGTAGGCGA
>JAUXJB010000203.1 GCA_030624945.1 Deltaproteobacteria bacterium
GCTGCGACGGCGAGTGCGCAGCCTCATGGAGCGCCTGGACTACCTCAACCAGGCGTTCCCGTACTTCACGCAGCGAACCTTCGACTTCCGATCGTCCGCGCCCCTCGACCACGCGTCGTTCGATGCCGCCGACTACCTGATGACGGTATGTCGCGGCATCAATCGCCATCTGATGAGGCGGGACGAGCGCGAGGCCAGCTTTGCCGGCCGGCTTCACCGGGGAGTCCGAAGCGATCTGCGCTGGGTGCTCGAGCAACCGTCGGGCAACTGGGCGGTCCGCGCCGCCGCTTACGTCGTCGTCAAGGCCCTGCGCAGGTGCTCGGATCGCTTCACCCTGGACGTGCCGTCCTTTGAAGCCGCTCGTGCGTCCGTCGGTACCGACCGGCGACTCGTGATCATCCCCTCGCACCGGAGCTACATGGACTTCGTGCTCTGCTCTTACCTGTTCTTTGCGCGGCCGGATCTCGGGATCCCGATTCCCCGCATCGCGGCGACGGACGATTTCGCGCGCATCCCCATCCTGGGGCGATTCTTCACCCTGCTCGGGGCGTTTTACCTGACCCGCGGACTCGGCGAAGAGGACAAGGAGCTCACGCGACGGGTGCACGCCCTCACGAAGCGCGGGGAGACGCTCCAGTTCTTCATCGAGGGCAGCCGCAGCCGGGCTCGGCAGTTCCTGCCTCCGCGTCGCGGGTTGCTCCGGTGCCTGCAAGCGACCGGAGACTCCTACGCGATCCTGCCCGTGGCGTTTACCTACGATCGAGTACCCGAAGAGAACGCCTTCGTGGAGGAGCTCCGGGGCGCCCCAAAGCCGAAGATGCGACTGCTCCCCCTACTCGGATGGACGCTGCGTCTCCTCCGCGGCGCGGTCGACGTGGGACGCGTCCACCTGACCTGTGGCGACCCTCTCTTCCTCGACCCCTCCACCGACGTGCACGCGCTCAGCCGACAGGTGATCGCCAGTCTGCAGCAGGGAACGGCCGCCACCACGCAGCATCTGCGAGCCTTCCTGGAGCAGAATCCCATCGACGGCGTCGACGTGCGCTGGCTGCGCGATGCGATCCTGCGCCGAGGAGGTCGGGTTCTCGACAGCGACCTCGGCCTGCGCGCGGGAGCAGAGAGCCCGAGCGCGCTGGTCGAGCGCTGCCTGCGGTACGACTGGATGCACGTGTTCTACCCGGACCTGCGCGCCGCGCTTCCCGACCATCCCGCTCTCGAGCACCACGTTCGCCGGAATGGCAACGTGCGTCCGGGTGCCCTCCAGATTTCCTCCGAGCTGGCGGATCCGCGGCTCAGGGAGCTGCTGCGCGCGCTCTTCGAACCGGTCTGCCGCGAGTACGTGACCGCGGCCGAGTCGCTCGGCTCCCCGGGTGCGGCACAGGTGATTCCCTCCGCCAGGGAGATCGTGCAACGGGTTCCCGAGGCACACCTGCCCACCCTCGAGGAGGCCTTCGGGGACCTCGCGGAGCGCCAGATTCTCGTAAGCGATCCCGGGAGCGAGCGTTTTGCCTGGGGGCCGCGCGCACATCACCTCACCGACTACAAGAAGGCGTGCGCCTGGCCGGGACTTCCCGGCGACGGACCGAGCGAGACCGCAGCGGAGCTCGGTTAGTGGTAGGGCCCGTGCTCGTCTCGGGTGCGAGCGGGTTCCTGGGTCGACACATCCTCGAAGCCCAGCGCCTTCTGGACCCGGACATCCCGATGATCGCCCTGGTGCGCGACCGGGCAGCCTGGCAGGGCTGGGACTGGACGCTGCCCCTCACCCAGGTCGACACACTCGAGGGATCCGTGACCGACCCCGAAGACTGGTCCGGCGATGAGCGTGTGAAGGGGCTCCAGGGTATCTACCACCTGGCGGCCGTGGTCAGGCACAGCCGATGGAACGTGGGAGATCTCTACGAGACGAACCTGAAGGGAACGCTCAACATGGTTCGCCTCGCCGCACAAGACGGCTGTCGCATGGTGCTCCTGTCGACCTCGGGCACCGTCGGCTGCTTTCGTTCGCCGGACGAATCGGCCGATGAGCACTCGCCCTACTGCGAGTCCGAGATCGCCGCGTGGCCGTACTACCGATCGAAGATGATGGCGGAGCGCGGAGCCCAGGACCTGGCGGAGGAGCTCGGCGTCGAGCTCGTCATTCTTCGCCCGCCCATGCTGCTCGGGCCGGGTGACCACCGCCTGCGTTCCTCGTCAAACGTCCTGCGCTTCCTCGAGCAGAGACTCCCCTTTCTGATCCGCGGCGGCATCCACTTCGCGGACGTGCGAGACGTCGCCCAGGCGGTGCTGCGCGCGATGTCCATCCCCCGGCCCCGGCCGATCTACCATCTGCCGGGTACCGCTTGCAGCATCGAGGAGTTCTTCGGGATGCTCGAGGAGATCTCCGGCACTCCCGCACCGCGAGCGGTGATTCCCTTCCGAGTGGCGCGGCTGCTGGCATCGGCGGCGCAGCGACTCGGCGTGCTGCTCAAGGGAGAGCCCCTCCAGCTGCTGCCGGATCCGGTGGTCATCGAGATGGCCGCCCGCTACTGGGACGTTCGCTCTCTCTACGCGGCCGACGACCTCGCCTACGTCACGCGAGACGCCCGCGAGACGCTGACCGACACGGTGCGCTGGCTGCGAGAGACAGGCAACGCTCCCGGCTAGCGCAGGATCGCGATCGCACGGAGCGGTCCGCCGCTGCCGCCGCGGATCTTCATGGGCAGGGCCACCACGAGGAAGTCCTCGGTGGGCAGCTCGTCCAGGCGCGTCAGGTTCTCGAACGCGGGGATGTCTCGCGCGAACAGGATCTGATGGCTCTCGAAGAGCTTGGATTGCCCGTAGTCGATGCTGGCGGTGTCGAGTCCGATCGCGTTGATCGCGCGCTCTTCGACGAGCCAGCGGGCGGCCTCGGGGTGCAGCCCCGGGAAGTGCAGCTTCGGCACGGCCGCCGCTCCGACCTCGTCCGTTCCGAGGTAGCGGCTCCGATCTCCCCACCGCTGCCCGAAGCCCGTGTGCAACAACAGGATCGCCCCGTCCGGGATGCGACCGTGACTCGCTTCCCAGGCTTCGAAGTCCGCGGTCGCAATCTGGTAGTCCGGATTCTCGGCGCAGCGCGCCGAGACGTCGACCACGATCCCGTTCCCGACGAGTCGGTCGAGAGGGATCTGATCCACGGAGAGACGACCCTCCGCGAAATGGCTCGGCGCATCGATGTGCGTCCCGCCGTGTTCGGCAGAGCGAAAGCGGTTGGCCTCGTAGTAGTAGCCCTGCTCGGTGAAGCCGGCCGCCAGCTCCTCGAGCACGAATCCCTCGACCTCTGTCGGCCAGAAGATGGTCTCGCCGTCGAAGGCGTGGCTCAGGTCGACGATCTCACCGCTTGTAACGCCGAGATCGGATGGCTGACACGCGACGTGCGTGGCGGTCAGGAGAAGGAGCAAGCCCGCGAGCCGAATCGCGCCCATGGCGACACTCTCCGCAACTTCCGATCTGCGGGTAGGCTACCAGATCCCCAGAGCCGGCAACCCGCGCATAGCGCTGCGTGGTACCGTTGGGATCAATGCTCGGGAAGCTCGGGAGAACGCAATGAAGGTGGCCAACGCTATCGCCGAGA
>JAUXJB010000027.1 GCA_030624945.1 Deltaproteobacteria bacterium
GGCCAAGCTCGTGGGCGGAGTCGCCGTGATCAGGGTCGGAGCCGCCACCGAGACCGAGATGAAGGAGCGAAAGGCCCGGGTCGAGGATGCGCTCAACGCCACCAAGGCCGCGGTGGAAGAGGGCATCGTTGCCGGCGGCGGCGTGGCGATCGTGAAGGTCGGAGCCGCCACCGAGACCGAGATGAAGGAGAAGAAGGCCCGCGTCGAGGACGCCCTGCACGCCACGCGCGCGGCGGTCGAGGAGGGAATCGTTCCCGGTGGAGGCGTGGCTCTGCTGCGCTGCAGGAGCGCGATCGAGGGACTGAGCGGAGCGAACGAGGAACAGCAGGCCGGCATCAGAATCGTAATCCGGGCTCTCGAGGAGCCCCTGCGCCTGATCGCGTCGAACGCGGGCCAGGAAGGCTCCGTGATCGTCGACCGCGTCGCCAACAGCAAGGGCTCCATGGGCTTCAACGCCGCCACGGAGACATTCGAGGACCTGCTCAAGGCCGGCGTCATCGACCCGACCAAGGTCGTGCGCTGCGCGCTTCAGAACGCGGCCAGCGTCTCCGGTCTGCTGCTCACCACAGAGGCCATGATCGCGGACCAGCCCGAAGAGGAAGCCTCCGGGGCCCCGGGCATGCCGGGGATGTAAGAAGGAATACGCGACTCGCCCCGGGGGCCAGGCCCCCGGGGCGAGTCGCCTACCTGACCGGAATGCCCGGGCGGACTCAGCCGCCGAGGAGTTCCTTCGCCTTCTGTATATCGCCGTCCATGATCGTCTTGCGGCGATCCTTCTGAGCCAGAGCACCCGCCTCTTGCGCGAGGCGCGCGATGTACTCTTCCGCCACTGTTATGGCGAGTTCGACTGCAGAGCTCGACGAGCGAAGCTCGCCTCCGTGTTTGGCCAGAAGACGCTTGATTCCAGCCGCTGGAAGTTCAGCCATGTGCCCCCTCTCACTCCCCGGATTTGGGTGTTGATGCGCCTAGGATTCCCCAGGCAGGCAGCAAACGTCAACTGCCGACGTCTGCCTCCAACCTCGTCACGAACTCGACCACGTGCGAGGAGACCATGGCACCCTCCCGATCCACGGGCAGAACGTGGCCGGAATCCTCGAGATAGCTGACATCGCTCTCGCTGGACGAGACCCCCGCCAGCACCTGTTCGGCGTTGGCGACGTCCACCGAGGGGTCTCTGCGGCTGTAGATCAGCTTCAAGGGCTGGGTGATCCGGGCGAGATCCCGACCCACTTCCTCCCCCAAACGAATCAGCTGGTGGACAGAGGAGAGCGGCATACGTCGATAGCCGGGGTGCCGCTCCCGCGCCTCCCGATCGAGGATTGCCGGCCTCTTGGGGACCCACGGCAGGACCCCTCGCAGCCTGACGGCCGCTCGCGGGAGCCAGCCCAGCTCGAGCGGGGCCGCCATGATGACCGCGCCGCGCACAGGCCGCCGGGCGGAGAGAGCCAGCGCCAGCACCCCGCCCATCGAGAGCCCGAGCACGTAGACGCGCTCGTGGGTCAGGGCGAGCTCGTCCCAGGCTCCGAGGGTGGCCTCGAGCCAGGCGTCGCGGTGGACGGCGGCCAGGTCATCCGGGTGGGTCCCGTGACCGGGCAGGAGCGGCCCCACGCACGCAAGTCCCCGGGCCGCCAGCGCCTCGGCCGGGGGCCTCACCTCGTAGGGAGTACCCGTGAGCCCGTGCAGGCAGAGCACGGCAGGCCCGCGCCCACCGACGTCGCCCAGGCGAAACGGCTCGGGATCGACCCTCAATCCCACTCCTCCTGTGCGGCCCGCTCCGCGGCACGATAGATCTCGTCGATCGGAACGTCATGCTTGCGGGCCGCGCGGGCGCAGTCCTCGTACTCCGCCGACGCCATCGCGCCCCCGTCGGGCAAACGCACGAGCTTGACGCGAATCCGACCGAATCGCGTGTCGACGGTTCGCGATTCGCGCGCCAGCTTGAGTCGCGGCATCAGGGAGTAGCGGACGCCGATCGCGCTCGACTCGAGCAGGATGCGGCGCGCCAGGGCATCGCGCTCGCCGGGACGCGCGATCACGCGCAGCAGGTGGCCCGGGCGGCCCTTCTTCATCGCGAGCGGGGAAAGCGACACGTCGAGGGCACCGTCACCGAGCAGGCGCTCCATCAGATAGGGAAGCTGCTCGGGCTTCATGTCGTCGAGGTTGGTCTCGATCACGCTCACGACGTCGTGCTCGAGGACACCGTCCACTTCCCCGAGGACGGCGCGCACCACGTTCGGCATGGGCCCGGGCCGCTGCTCGCCCGCTCCAAAGCCCTGGGCGCGCGGCACCAGCGGAGGCATGGGCCCGAAGTCCTGGCAGAGCGCGGCCAGCAGTGCCGCTCCGGTCGGCGTGAGCGTCTCCCACTCGACGTCGTAAGGGTAGGTGGGGATGCCGACCAGGAGCTCGAGGGTGGCGGGGGCCGGCAGCGGCAGCCGGCCGTGATCGCTCTCCACCGCCCCCCGCCCCAGGGCGATCGGCGAGCACGACAGACGCTCGACGCCGAGGTGCTCCAGGGCGACAGACACCCCGACGATGTCGGCCAGCGCGTCCAGCGCGCCGACCTCGTGAAAGTGGACCTCGTCGGGGTCGATCCCGTGCACCTTGGCTTCCGCCTGGGCCAGGCGCGAGAAGACGCGCAGGCTCCGCTCCCGCACCCCGGGCGCGAGCTCGGCGCTCTCGAGCAGCGCGCGGATGGACTTCCAGCGGCGGTCGCGCGCCGTGCGCGGCTCGCCCCGGAAGTTGACCCAGCGCGCACTCAGGGAGCCGCGCCGCACCTTCCGTACGCGCATGGTGATCTCGCCGACCCCCAGGGCCCGGATGGCGTCGCGCACGACCCTTGCGGGAACCCCGAGGTCGAGGAGCGCGCCCAGGATCATGTTCCCCGCCGCTCCGGAGAAACAGTCCAGGTGAAGGGCGCGGGCCGGGCGCTCAGCGATTGACGAGCGAGGCGACGTAGGCCGCACCGAATCCGTTGTCAATATTCACCACCGTCACGTTGGAGGCGCAAGAGTTCAGCATACCGAGCAGCGCGGCGATCCCCTCGAACGACGCGCCGTACCCGACGCTGGTGGGAACCGCCACGACGGGTCGGTCGATGAGTCCGCCGATGACGGACGGCAGGGCGCCCTCCATCCCCGCGATGGCAATCACCACGTTTGCCGCTCGGAGTGCGTCGAGCGATGCGAGCAGGCGGTGCAGGCCCGCGACCCCGACGTCGTAGAGGCGCTCCACCTTGTTCCCGAACAGGTCGGCCGTCAACGCGGCCTCCTCCGCAACGCGGCTATCCGCGGTGCCCGCGCTGGCCACGAGGATCGTTCCCCGGCCCCGCAGGACAGCGGATCCTTGCCGCAGGACGAGCGCGCCCGCCTCGGGGTGGTGTGCGAGCTCCGGCAGCTCGCCGCGGACACGCTCCGCCTGCTCCGCCTCGACGCGGGTGACGAGCACGTTGCCACCGGCTTCCCGGAGTGCGCGTACGATGCGAACGATCTGCTCCGGTGTCTTGCCCTGGCCGAGGACGACCTCCGGTTGACCGTTGCGCAGCGCCCGGTGGGTGTCCACGCGGGCGTCTTGCAGCTGCCGGAAGGGCAGCTTGGCCAGCTCTTCGAGTACGTCGTCCTGCGATATCTCCCCGCGTTCGAAGCGGGTGAGCAGGGCATGGAGCCGTTCGCGATCCATGCCCGCAAGATACAGCTTTGCTAGGGCCCCCGCGGCACCCAGAGGAAGCGGATCCGGAGCGGCCCGTCGCGCTCGATCAGCTCGGTCTCGTAGATGGAGCCGCTCTCGAACCCGATACCTACACAGGCATCTTCCAGCGGCATGGCGCCGCTGCCCTCGTGGTACGCGAGGCGCGGAACGGAGGGCAGCACCAGACCTCCCTCGAGCATGCTGAACGCCCCGGCAGCGGCCGAGATGGCGATGTTCCCCAGCTCGCGCAGGGCCGATTGCTCGCGCTCGTTGAACGGCGCCTCGGCGCAGGAGCCGATCAGACACGCGAGCAGGTGGTCCGAGGCCTCGAAGGACAGCAGCAAGCCGGCCTGGCCGCTGAGGGCCCCGTGCAGCTCGGAGAAGATGGCCACGACCCGGTCTTCCGGCGGGAAGAGATTGGAGAACCCCTCGCCCTTCTTGATCTTCCTGCAGCGCGGCGGCGCCATCAGGAGAGTCCGATCCAGCAGAACGGACATCGCGTTGGCCGCGTGTCCCGCTCCGATACTGGTCAGCTCGCTCAGTCGATCCTCGTTATGGTTCATACGAAGCTCTCCACCAAAGACCCGGGTTCGAGCAAGAAGACGGGCTCTCCGTCCGGTAGGATGGCCACACCTCCGAGCGCTTGGATACCCGCGAGTGGTGCGGGGACTTCGCGCACGAAGACTTCCAGATCCGAGATCGCTCGATCGATCAGCAGGCCGTAGCGGAAGCCCCGCGTCTCGAATACGAGCACGTTGGCGCTGGCGTGTGTCGGCGCCGGTCCGAGCCCGATGTGCTCGGATAGGTCGAGCAGCGGAAGCGGCTCGTCCTTGAAAACAAAGAACGCATCGATACCGGCGCGCTCGACCTGGGCCTCGGCCACGCTCAGCACCGACTGAAGCTGCCCGACGGGCAGCACGACGCGTTCCGTACCCACCTCGAGCACCAGAACGCGTTGGAGAGCGACCATGGTGGGAAGCTCGATCTCGGCGATCGTTCCGGCACCGGGCCGATTGGCCAGCGTCACGGAACCTCCCAGGCCCTCGACCGTTCGCTTTACGGCGTCCATTCCGACTCCGCGACCGGAGACCTCCGTCACCTCGTCGCGAGTGGAGATGCCGGGCTCGAAGATCAGCTCACAGATCCGCTCCGGAGGCAGGTCCTCCGCGACCATCTCCGCCAGCAGCCCGCGCTCCACAGCGCGCTGACGCACCTTCTCCAGATCGATCCCGCGACCGTCCTCTTCGACGGTCACGTAGAGTCGCCCCGACGCCTGCGATGCGGAGAGGCGGATCGTGCCCACGGGATCCTTGCCCATGCGCACGCGCTGCTCGGGGGGCTCGATCCCGTGGTCCACCGCGTTCCGGACCAGATGAAGCAAGGGGTCATCGAGGTGGTCCAGGATGGCCCGATCCACTTCGACCTCCTCGCCCAAGAGCTCGACGCGCACGCGCTTGCCGAGCGCGCGCGCGATGTCGCTGGCGGTGCGCGGTAGGCGCTGGAGCACGCGACGCACCGAGGTCGTGCGGATGTCGAGCGCGCGGCGGCGAAGCTCCCGGACCACGTTCTCCATTCCGTCGAGCTCCTCGCGAAACTCGCGATGCAACTCCCAGGCGGGAGCGTCGCGGTACAGGACTTCGAGGCGGGCCTGGCGCTGCATCAGTTCGCCCACCGAAGCGAGAAAGCGGTCGACCACTTCTGTCCGTACCCGCACCGATCGCGGGAGAGGAGGCGCGGATAGGTCCGTGCTTTTTTTTCGGGGCCCTCCGGCGCTCGCTGCTCAGGCGCCAGGGTCGGGGGCTCGGCCAGCAGCTCGACCAGATCGGCGCGCGGGTCGGGCGCCTCTCCCGTCGAATCCACCGTTGCGACCATCTGCTCGAGTCCGTGGAGGACTTTCGAAATCAGACCGAGCGACGCATCGTCGGGTTGGCCCCCGCTCCCGCGCAGCGGCTCCATCCAGTCTTCGAGCCGATGCGCAAGCGACGATACCGAGCCGTAATCGAGGGATGCCGCCATCCCCTTGATCGAGTGCGCCATGCGGAAGAGCGTGTCGATCGCCTCGTCGATGTCTTGCCGAGATGCACCACCCTCCAGGGCGGTGAGCGCTCGGGACATTTCGACCAGGTGGTCGTTCGCCTCGTCCACGAACAGGCGTCTGTACTTCTCGAGATCCATCCGGGTCTAGCCCCCCTGGGACTTCTCCAGGGCCTTCCCCACGACCTCGAGCACCTTGTCCGGCTTGAACGGCTTCACGATGAAGTCCCGAGCGCCCGCCTCCAGCGCGTCCATCACCAGCGTCTCCTGGCCGAGTGCGCTGCACATGACCACGCAAGCGCTCGGACTCATGGCCATGATCTCTCTCAGGGCCTCGAGTCCGCTCTTGCGAGGCATGACGATGTCGAGCATCACCAGATCCGGCGAGTGTTCCTGGAACAGCTCGATCGCTTCGTTCCCGTCGATTGCCTCCGCCGCAATATCGAAGCCGCCCTCCGTAAGGATATCGCGGAGCATCTCCCGCATGAATGCGGCGTCATCGGAGATCAACACGCTTCTTGACATTTCTCCAGTCCTCCCTGATGAGCGCGCGACTGTGTGAGCAGCGCGGTCGCACGCTCGAGAAACCCGTCAAGCTCGACGAGACCCAACGTCTCGCCGGCCCTATTTACCCTGCATACAAACGGGTACTCATCGTCCACGTTCTCTACCCTCCCCCTGGAGACCGCGAGATCGTGGTCGATTCTCGATACCTGACCCACGCGGAGCCCGATCCGAAGGTCCCCCTGCTCGAGCAGCAGGACGTGCCGGTAGCACAGGCCCGGCCCCTGACCGAAGACCGCGCCACCGTTCAACACGACGAGCGGCTCCCCGCGAATGTTTAGGATTCCACCGACGCTGAGCGGCACGAGCGGAATCAGGCGCGGCTGCTGGGCCCTCATGATCTCCGCGACCGCTGAGAGCGGAATCGCGTAGGCCCGTTCGCCCAGATCGAATTGCAGCCAGGATGTCGCCACCCGAAAACCTTCCCATCAGTGTGTGCGGAACCGCCGCGCTACCTCTTTGAGTTCGTTCGACATGGTGTAAAGACGCGCCGCCTGGCGGACCATCTCGTCCATCGGCGCTCGCTGTCCGCTGAGCCCCCCGCGCATCTCGTCCGCCACCTTGGCGCCGTTTGTGACCTCCTGGGCGACGCTCTCGATGTCTCGCACCAGGTGCTCGCCATCGGTCGACTGCCGGGAGGCCTGCTCGACGATCTCCTCCGCGCGACTCGACGCCTTTTCGATCGAGCCCTGGACCCGTTCGAGCGCCTGCAAGATCTCCCCGAGGTCCTCGCGGCGCTCGCACACGTCCTCCCCCATGGAGCGTGTGATGGCGGAGACGTTGGCGGAGCCCTCCTCGAGGTGCCCGATGAGCTCCTCGATCTGACCCGCCGACTCACCCGCCGTCTCGGCGAGCTTGCGAATCTCGTCCGCAACCACCGAGAAGCCGCGGCCCGCATCGCCGGCGCGGGCTGCCTCGATCGAGGCATTCAGCGACAACAGGTGCGTCTTCTCGACGACGCTCGAGATCATCTCGGTGACGTTGTGGGCGGATTTGATCTGCTGCTCGAAGTCCCGCATCAGGCGCTCGGACTCCTCGATCTTCTCGAACAGACTCCGCATCTTCGTGACCGAGTTGCGTGAGACCTCGACACAGGCCGTGGTCTGCTGGCTCGAGTCCGCGCTCAGGCTGGAGGCCTCGCGCGCCGCCTCGGCATTCGCCTGCATCGCCGCCGAGATCTCGCGCATCCGCAGGGCGATGTGCTTGACGTCTTCCTGCTCCTTGAGAGCGCTGCGCGCAAACGACTCCATGTTGAGCGAGATCTCCTGGTTCGCAGCGTTGACCTGCCGCGACGAGTCGGAGAGACCCCGCGAGGTCTGGGCGACCTCGTCGGCCGCGAGCTGAAGGCGCTCCACCAGCTCGCGCAGGCTTGCGAGCATGGCGGCGACGGAGCGCGCCAGATCAACGGTCTCATCCGGAAAACGGCGGCCCGCGTCCACGACGACCTCCGTCGTCAGATCGCCCGCGCTGATGCTCTCCGTGCAGCTTCGCAACATTCCCAGGTTGTTGGTGATCTGCCGGGCGTAGAGAGAGCCCACACCGGCGCCGACACCCAGCGCGAAGAAGAACGAACCCCAGGCGGGCGCACCGAAGGTCTCGAGGACGGTGGGCAGACCTGCGGATACCGTCGCCACGACGACGAATCCCAGGACGAACTTGTGCGAAAGGTCGAGACGCACGGCCACCTATCGACGCGCAACTCCGGCGCGCAAGACTCTCTACTGTTCGGACCGTTTGCCACGTGTCTTGAAGTGCTCGTAGCTGGAAAATTCGCCCCGGACCTGCTCGCCCCGGCGCGAGAATCGCAGGCCCCGCCCTCGACCCACGAACCCCACCTCCGTCAGGCGACAGCCGAGCCGCTTGGCGAGCACGCTCGCCTGCGGAGCGCGCGCGGGAACGGTGAAGAGCAGCTCGTAGTCCTCGCCGCCTGCGACCGCAAGGGATTCCGCGTCGAGTCCGAGCTCGCCGCAGAGCCCGCGAAAACCGCGCGGAAGCGGCAGCGACTCCAGCCGGATCTCGGCCCCGACCCCGCTTTCTCGGAGGACGTGCGAGAGGTCTCGCGCGAGGCCGTCCGAGAGGTCCACGGCGGCGGTTGCCAGCCCCGCGCGCGCGAGCAGCGGCCCGGCCCCGAGTGGCGGACGCGGCCGGAGGTGTCGCCTCGCGTAGCGCCGCGCCTCCGCCCGGGTCGCCCTGCCCGCCTCCAGTAGCTCGAGACCGAGCGCCGCGCCGCCCAACGTGCCGGTGACCATGATCCGGTCGCCCGGGCGGGCTCCAGTCCGGCACAGGGCCCGACCGCGTGGGACAGCGCCGACGGCGCTGACCGAGAGCGACCAGATCGGCGCCGAGACCGTATCGCCCCCGACCAGGGGGCAGCCGGACGAACGCGCCTCTGCCAGGAGTCCGCGCAGAAACCCATCGACGCGCTCGGGCTCGGAATCCCCGGGCAGCGCGAGCGTCAACAGAAACCCGAGCGGCTTGGCCCCCATGGCGTTGAGGTCCGAGAGGTTCACCAGCAGGGCCTTGTGTCCGAGGGAGCGGGCGTCGGTCGTCTGCCAGCGGAAGTGCACGTCCTCCACCAGGGCGTCGACCGTCCAGATCAGGTCCGTACCCGGCCGGGGACGCAGCACGGCGGCATCGTCGCCAATGGCGCGGATCCAGGCGCCACCGGGCTCCCCCGCCCGCCGCCGCAACGTGTCGATCAGCCCCAGCTCTCCCAGGGCCTCGAGGTCGATCCCGCTGGCCACCTCGGAAGTGTAGTCAGTTCTTACGGGACCCGGCGCGCGGCGATTGCAGGTTAGGAACCCAGGGCGGAGGTGCCGATGCGGCTGCCGCGGCGCCGGCCCTTTGCCTTTGGTACGAGCGGGTCGGTGAGCGCGAACTCGAGCACCTGCTCCATGTCCCGGACGAAGTGGAACTCCATCTTGCGCGCCAGCTCGGGGGGGATCTCTTCGAGGTCGTTCCGGTTGGCCTCCGGGATGATGAGGCGCTTGATGCCGCGGCGCAGAGCCGCCATCGCCTTCTCGCGCACCCCGCCGACCGGCAACACGCGCCCGCGCAGTGTGATCTCGCCCGTCATCGCCACGTCGGCACGCACGGCGTTTCCCGTCAGCAGCGACAGGATGGCCGTGGCCATGGTCACACCGGCGGAGGGTCCGTCCTTCGGCGTCGCGCCGGCCGGAACGTGGACGTGCACCTCGTTCCGCTGAAGTGCGTCGGCGATGCCGAGCTCCGCAGCGCGCCAGCGAACGTAGGAGAGCGCCGCCTGTCCCGACTCCTTCATCACATCGCCGAGCTGTCCGGTCAGGATGAGACCGCGACCGCGCACGATGGTCGCCTCGATCGCGAGCACCTCCCCGCCGCTCTCCGTCCAGGCCAGACCTCTGGCGAGTCCCGGCTCGGCGGTCCTGGGAATGGCCTCATTGATCACGGGTGCCGGCCCGAGATGCGCCTGCAGGTTTCGCAACGTGATCGACACGCTCTCGGCCTCGCCCTCGGCGATGCGGCGCGCGACCTTTCGGAGCATCCGGGAGATCTCGCGCTCCAGCGAGCGCACGCCGGCCTCCTGTGTGTAGCCCGTGATCACCTCGCGGACCGCGGCGCGCGAGACCTTCACGTTCTCCGACTTGAGCCCACACTCCTCGATCTGCCGCGGGACGAGGAAGCGACGCGCGATCACCTCCTTCTCCTCGGGCGTGTAGCCCGGCAGCCGGATGACCTCCATCCGGTCGAGAAGCGGGCGAGGAATCGGATCCACGAGATTGGCCGTCGCGATGAAGAGGGCGCGCGAGAGGTCGTAAGGGACGTTCAGGTAGTGGTCCCGAAAGTTGAAATTCTGCTCGGAATCGAGCACCTCGAGCATGGCGGATGCGGGATCTCCGCGGTAGTCCGCCCCGAGCTTGTCGATCTCGTCGAGCATGAACACGGGGTTGTTGGTCCCGCCCTGACGCATCCCCTGAACGATGCGACCCGGCATGGCCCCGACATAGGTGCGCCGATGTCCGCGGATCTCCGCCTCGTCGCGCATGCCGCCCAGAGACATCCGGATGAAGCTGCGGCCCATCGCCTGGGCGATGGAGCGGCCGAGCGACGTCTTGCCGACTCCCGGAGGCCCGACCAGGCATAGGATGGGGCCCTTGCTCCCTCCTCCGCCGCGCAGCTTGTGCACGGCCAGAAATTCGAGAATGCGTTCCTTGACCTTGTGCAGGTAGGCGTGGTCGCGCTCGAGCACCTCTCGTGAGACCTTCAGGTCGAGGTTGTCATCGGAGGCCGCGCTCCACGGCAGCTCCACCATCCATTCGAGGTACGTGCGCACGACCTGCGTCTCGGAGGAGTCCGGATGCATGCGCGCTAGGCGCTCCAGCTGGCGTTCCGATTCCGCCAGGGCCTCCTCGTTCATCCCCGCCGATGCGATGCGCCCGCGCAGCTCCTCGATCTCGCAGCTTCGATCGTCGCCTTCGCCAAGCTCTTCCTGAATCTGCCGCATCTGCTCGCGCAGGAGAACCTCGCGCTGCGTGCGATTCATCTCCTCGCGGGCAGCCGTCTGGAACTCGACCTGCATCGAGGATACGGCGAGCTCGCGGAGCAGGAGCGATTCGACGCGTCGCAACCGGCGCACGGGATCGAGGATCTCGAGTGTCTCCTGCGCCTCGTCGACGCGAAGACGCAGATTCGCTGCAACCAGATCGGCCAGGCGTCCCGGATCTTCGACGTTTGCCGTGATGGAGAGCAGCTCCGGTGGCAGGTGTCGCAGCGGCAAGAGATCCGCGATCTTCTCGCTCACGCTCCGGATCAACGCCTCGACCTCCACCGTCCACTCCGGAGCTTCCTCAACCGGCAGCTCTTCCACTTCGACGTCGATGTGTGGCTCGGTGCGCAAGAAGTTCACAATCTTGATCTTGGACAGACCCTGGACGAGCACCTTCAAGCGATCGTCGGGAAGACGCATCAAGCGCATGATCATCCCGACAGTTCCAATACTGTAGATGTCGTCCGGTCCGGGCTCCTCGATCTCCGGGTCGCGCTGCGTCGCAAGTGCCAACAGGCGATCCCCTTCGAGCGCCGTCTCGATGGCCTGCACCGAGACATCTCTTCCCACGAATAGCGGAAGGATCATCGATGGAAAGACGACCGCATCACGGATAGGCAGCAACGGAAGGGAGGCGGGAATCGTGAAGCTCTTGTCGGGGGAGTCTTTGTCCAAGGGCTTCTCCACTGTTTTGATCGCCGCTTTGCACGACCCCACACGAGCCGGTCTGCACGCGTGGACCGCAGTGGAAAAATCGACCCGGGAAGCTGCGAACTTGACTCAGGGCACCTCTTTCACGAGCTGGATGGCGCCTCTGTTCACCGTCAGCACACTTGGCGACTTGCGGGTTCCACCCGTGCGATCAAAGGAGGTCAGACCCGTCATGCCGCTGTAGTTGCGCACCGACAAGATGCGACGTCGCAGCTGCTCGCGAGACAACAACCCATCCGCTTGAATCAGACCGCGAAGCAACA
>JAUXJB010000174.1 GCA_030624945.1 Deltaproteobacteria bacterium
GGCCAGTCCGGACAGGCCAGGCCCGCGCCCTGGGCCCGGACGATCGCCCCCAGTACGATCAACGCGTACGCCGCAGCGCAGAGGGCACCCACGCCCTGACCGGCGCGTCGGGCCGCAATCCTCACGCGTTGATCGAGAGAGGACACGCTCTTGGTACCCGAGCTCCCCGCCGCCCCAGATCGGGCGTGCACCTGCGAATCGGTCGACGACAGAAGCACCCCGCGGGGCACATCTCCGCCAGGTGCGGCCGACCTTACAATGCGACCTGGCCTCGGTCAACCGCGCCCGAAGTCAATAGGATCGGGGAAGTTCGAGGACGTGCTCGGCTACGAAGTTGAGCACCATCTCCTGCGAGATGGGAGCCAGGCGCAAGAGCCGCGCCTCGCGCCAGTACCGCTCGACATGAAACTCTCTTGCGTAGCCGAAGCCGCCGAAGGTCTGCAGTGCGCGGTCACAGGCGCGGAACGCGGCATCGGCGCAGCGTAGCTTTGCCATGTTGGCCAGCGCTCCGGCCGACTCGCCCCGGTCGTAGCTCCACGCGGCTTTTTGCCATAGCAGCTCCGCCGCCTGCAGCTCCGTGTACGAATCGGCCAGGGGATGCGCGATGGCCTGGTTCTGCCCGATGGGCCGCTCGAAGACGACGCGCTCCCGGGCGTAGTCGACCGCCTTGCCGACGGCGCGAAGGCCGATCCCCACGGCCTCGGCGGCGATCATGATCCGCTCGGGGTTGAGCCCGTCGAGGAGGTGGTAGAAGCCGCGGCCGACCTCACCCACCACGTCCTCCTCGAGGACGGGCAGATCGCGGATGAACACCTCGTTCGAGTTCACGGCATTGCGGCCGAGCTTTGGAATCTCGCGGATCTCGCAGTGGTCCGGATCGAGATCCGCCAGAAAGAGGGTCATCCCGTCCAGACGGCGCGCGCATTCCTCGCGGGGCGTCGTCCGGACCAGCAGCAATATCTTCTGGCACTGCTGCGCCTTGGTGTTCCAGACCTTCTTGCCGTTGACGATCCAGCGCTCCCCGTCGTGACGAGCCGCGGTGCGGATCCGCGAGGTGTCCGTCCCCGCATCGTCCTCGGTCACACCGAACGAGGTGTGCAGGTCCCCGCGTGCCGTGGGCGGGAGGTACTTCCGCTTCATGGCCTCCGAGCCGTGGCGAATGACCGGTCCCATGCCGAAGATCGAGATGTGCATGGCAGACGCGGCGTTCATGGCGCCGCCGCTGTTCGCGATCGCGCCGAGCAGGGTTCCGGCATGGAGCACACCCAGGCCCGCTCCCCCGTACTCCTCGGGGATCACGATCCCCACCCAGCCTCGCTCCGCGAAGGCGCGATAGAAGTCCCAGGGGAAGGCTCTGCGCTCGTCGTGATCGAGCCAGTAGTCGTCGTCGAATCCGGCTGCCAGCTTGGCAGCCTCTCCGGCGATGCTCTCCAGCTCCGGGTCGGCGGCGAAATCCACGCCCCGATGTTACCGGAAGCGGCGGTCCTTGCTCCGGGCTACTTGAGCTTGGCCTCCTTGAAGAGGACGTGCTTGCGGACCACCGGGTCGTACTTCTTGATCTCCAGCTTGTCCGGGGTCGTCTGGCGATTCTTGGTGGTCGTGTAGAAGAAGCCTGTCCCTGCCGAGCTCTCCAGCTTGATCTTCTCGCGCGCGCCCTTCGCCATGCGGGTCTCCTCTCCGGTTTCGGGACCGCGGTCCCTTGGAGCGTCTCCTCTGTACAGAACCCGCTCGCGCGCTTCAAGCGGGGCCCCGCCTCTCGCCCTCTCCGATGGCGTCAAGGCCGCGAAAACGATATCGATTCCGGCCATGAAGGGAATCGTTCTCGCCGGGGGGTTGGGGACGCGCCTGTACCCGACGACCCTGGTCGCCAGCAAGCAGCTGCAGGCGGTCTACGACAAGCCCATGATCTTCTATCCGCTGGCGACGCTCATGCTGGCGGGCATCCGCGAGATCCTCGTGATCTCCACGCCCACGGATCTGCCCCGCTTCGAGTCGCTGCTGGGCGACGGCTCGGTGTGGGGGATCGAGCTCTCCTATGCCTCTCAGGCCGAGCCCCAGGGTATCGCGCAGGCGTTTCTGGTGGGGGAGCACTTCGTGGGCCGCGAGCCCGTGGCGCTGATCCTGGGCGACAACCTCTTCTACGGACGCATGGACCTCGACCGGATCGTCCGCGACTTCCGCGAGGGCGCCGTGATCTTCGGCTACCCCGTGCGGGATCCGGAACGCTATGGGGTGGTCGCACTCGATCGGGACGGCAGGGTAACCAGCCTGGAGGAGAAACCGGCTCGGCCGAAGTCCAACCTGGCCATCGCCGGCATCTACCTCTACGACGACCGAGTGGTGGAGCTGGCCAGGTCACTGAAGCCGTCCGCCCGCGGAGAGCTCGAGATCACGGACCTGAACAGGGCCTACCTCGAGCTGGGGAAGCTCCAGGCGATCCCGCTCGGCCGCGGGATCGCCTGGCTCGACACGGGCACTCACGAGAGCCTGCTCGAGGCCGCGGAGTTCATCGCCGCCATCGAGCGGCGACAGGGTCTCAAGATCGCCTGTCTCGAGGAGGTCGCCTACCGGCAGGGCTTCATCGGACGGAGCGAGCTCTTGCGTGCGGCCGAGGCCATGCCGCCCTCCCCGTATCGCGAGTACGTCGAGCTGGTCGCGGCGGAACAGACATGAGTGCCGGCGTCTTCCGCCGCCGACGGATCGTCGCCGCGGAAGATGTGGATGGCCTCGGACACGTCAACAACGCGATCTGGGTGAGATTCGTCGTCGAGCTGGCCCACGTTCACTCGACCGCGCGGGGGTTCGACCCCGAGACGGTGCGAAAACTGGGCGGGATCTGGCTCGTGAGTCGGCACGAGATCGACTATCGCCGCCCCGCAACTCGCGGCGAGGAGATCCTCGAGGAGACCTGGATCGTCTCGCTAAAGGGCGCTCGCAGCGTGCGCCACTCGAGGTTCAGCGACCCATCGGACAGCAGCGTGTACGTCACGGCCGTGACGCACTGGGCGTTCACAGATCCCGAGACCCTGCGCCCGCGCCGGATTCCCGCCGAGATCCTGAAGGGGTTCGGCCCCTAGCGCCCGGGAATTGGCGAGGCTGTCGCAAGGCGTCGCCGCTGTCGCGCAGCGAGCCTCGACCCGCGCGTTCGCTGCGGCCTCCCTGCGCAGAAGTTGCTCAAGACTTGCTAGCAGCTGTCGATAAGGGGCCAAGACTCCTATTCCCCGAGGATGTAGGGGGAGGGCGGGAGCGCTGGCAGGCAGGGACTTGGGGGGGATCCGCTGTCGGTGCTTCCGCCCCTTTTCTTTCTGGGATACCGGTCGCTGTTCAGCTGGCGCCGAACTCTCCTGAGAAGCGCCGGACTACCTCTTGAATGGCCCGCCGCAGAACCCACTCGAGCGGGCGGCCCGTACCGGGGATCCAGGGCCGAAAGCAGACTTTCCAGGTCAACCGGGTGCCGATCTCGCTGGGCTCGAACTCCAGCTCGCCGCTGTGGTCGCGCGTGGGAAGACCGGCGACCAGGCGATAGGCCATGCGACGCGGCGCGTCGAACGCCGTGACCTCCTCTTCGATCGCGAGACCCCCGACGCGCACCACGCGAATCGCCCCAAGACCGTTGGGGGCGGGATCGCCTTCCTGACGCAGCACCACTTCCTTCGCGCCCGCCCAGCGCTCCCATCCGAGGTGATCGGTAAACAGCTCCCAGGCAGCCTCGGGCGACGCGGGCACATCTACGTGGATCTGGATCTCGCGCACGGGAACATGGTAGCGATCCACCAAAGCGCCCCAAGTCCCCTGGAGAGGGCTCCGGCTGAAACGCGTACCGAGCCCATGTACTCTGCCCGGGTGAGCCTGCCCGGAAGCCGAGAGATCGCGCACCTGCAGCTCTCCGACGGGGAGGCGCGCAGCGGAAGTGCACCCGTCGTGGTGGAGGAGCCGCTGGAGATCCGCCTGGGAGACCGTCCCATCGCCGTAACGATGCGCACTCCCGGCAACGACATCGAGCTCGCCATGGGCTTCCTCTTCACCGAGAACATCATCGAGGATCCAGGGGTCGTGGTGACGGCCGCTCACTGCGACGAGAACCAGAACGTCGTCGAGGTGCGAACCGAACCCGGGGCCAAGGGAGTGAATCCGCCGCCCCAGCGGAACTTCTACGCGACCTCGAGCTGCGGGGTGTGCGGCAAGGCGAGCATCGACCAGATCGTGACGCGAATCACAGACGTCGCCCAGGACGCCACTCGCGTGCGAGCCAGCGTGCTCCAGACCCTCCCGGCCGAGCTGCGCGAGGCACAGCCACTGTTCCAGGCCAC
>JAUXJB010000144.1 GCA_030624945.1 Deltaproteobacteria bacterium
CCGCGCGCATCTCCGCGAGGACGTTCTGTTCGAACGCGCTCGGATGGCGCGCCATGAAGGCGAAGCGGCCCCACGAGAGCAGCTTGCCGGGCTGGCCGGGTCTGCCGCGCGCGTCGGGGTGCAGGATCAGCGCGCCGAGCTCGGACGGTCCGTCGTACGACGCGCCGAGCTGGAGCGTGACGTGCCTGACGGACACGCCGAGGCTCTCGGAACGACGTTCCTCCTCGCGCACGCGCAGGTACAGGTGCGGCATCTCCTGTGTGCCGTGCTTCGAGAGAATCACGCAGGTTCCGACGACGCGTTCCGTCTCGTCGACGAGCGCGAACTGGTACTCGGCTTCCGCGGAAGGAGGGCCCAGGCTGCGAAAGGCCGGCTCCGTGCGCTCGAGGCGTCTCGCGAGGAATCCCTCCTCGGCGGGGAGGTTCGGGCTGTCGAGGTAGCGCGCCAGCTCTAGGATCTCGGGGAGATCGTCGGGCCCGGCGGGTCGCATCAGGAACACGATTCCGCCTCCTCGCTGCAGAGCCTCTGGATGACCTCCCGATAGAGATCTCGCGCGGCGTGGAGCTCGGAAATTCGCGTGAACTCGTTGGGGCGGTGCACGTTCCCGACGGAGGTGCCCGCTCCGATGACGACGGCTTCGAGCCCGGCACTGGACAGGAGTCCCGCTTCGGTGCACGTGGCCTTCGTTCCGACGCGACTGCCGATGCCCAACGACTCCTGGGCGGCGACCAGAGCCTTGACTAGGGGAGAGTCGAGCGGCGTCCCGAGGGCCGGGTTTGCTCGCAGGCAGCGCAGCTCCGCGAGCTGTTCGAGCGGAGCGACGGCTGCGTCGGCGTCCACGCCGGGGATCGGACGGAGGTCGAACTCGAGCACGGCCGTGCCCTCGCGCAACGCTACACAGCCGAGGCTGCCGACGCTGTGGTCGGGATCGAAGCTCGGGTCCCGGTGTTCTCGGAGCTCGTTCAGGATCTCGTGCAGCTGGCAGTGAAAGCGGACCAGCGGTGCCGCTCTCCACGCGCTGACACTCTCGCCGGGCTCTGCGGCCTCCACGAGCAGCGCGAGCTCGCAGTGCTCCGGAACCTTGTTGACCGCCTCACCGCCCGAGAGATCGATCAGCCCGACCACATCTCCACGTGCCAGCCTCCGAAGCGCCGCGTCGATGGCGTTCTCTCCGAGCTCTGGCGAGCTGGAGTGCGCGGATCGCCCCTCGAAGGATTCGCGCAGTACTCGTCCGCCGAGCCTCCCGAGGGGTTCCAGGGGGATGCGCGCCTCGAAGACGCGTCGGCCCTTGTGCGCGTGTATGGCGACCAGCTCAGAGGGCTCGCCCACGAGGGCGTAGCGAAAACCCTCGGCGAGACCGTTGTCGAGCAGCCAGCGCGCACCCACGAGACCGATCTCCTCGCCGAAGGTTCCGATCACGCGAACGGGGCGGCGCAGCTTCTCGCGGTCGATCTCGGCCAGGGCCGCCGTCTTGCAGACCAGGTCGACCTTGGCGTCCGCGGAGCCCAGCCCGTACAGGCGGTCCCCGTCCCGCGTCGGCTTCCAGGGATCCGCACCCGTCGCCGTCCAGGCCTTGTGATTGCCGGGCGGCACCGTGTCCAGGTGCGTCAAAAGCAGCAGTCCGTCCGAGCCCTCGCGCGGCCCAACGTCGGCGATCACGGTCTGATGGACGACGCCGTCGACACACGCGGACTCGCGCCGCGCCTCGACCCCGATCTCCCCCAGCAACTCGCAGGCCGCAGCGGCAATCTGCGCGTTGCCATCGCGCGAGACCGAAGGTGTGGAGATGAATCTCTCGGCCCAGGCCAGCAGGTTCAACATGGCGGTCCGTCCCTCGATCACCCCGCTGCACAGCAGGGACAGAGGTCGCGCAGGTACTCGAAGGTGTAGATGCCACTGTCGTGGCCGTCGCTCCACTCGAACCCCAGCGCGTAGCGACCGACACCCGAGATCCGGACCGGTCGCACGTCCGGGGGGACGTTGCGCTCGTCGAGCAGGGGACGCCCCGTTCCCTCCTCGATGCAGAGCGCGCAACGGCACGCCAGCCGCAGATTGCGCACGGGGTAGAGGCTCTCGTGTCCGTCCTTCCAGGTGATCCTGAGCGTGTCCGAGCCTGTCTGGTTGATCGCCGTGGGCGTGTAAGACTCGCTCACGCCGTGAGACTAGCCCACCTCTGCTAGGATCCGCTGCTCCGGCAGAGAGCCCTTTGCTGGGCGCGATGAGGGGACCGACGTGTCGAAAGAAGTCGTGGCGATACTGGGTGGAACCGGGGACCAGGGTCTGGGTCTGGCGTACCGTTTTGCGGCGGCCGGCCGCCCCGTGCGGATCGGGAGCCGTGTCCAGGAACGCGCGCGGAACACCGAGAGCGAGGTGAAGGGGAAGTTCCCGGATGCGGACATCCGCGGCTTCGAGAACGCCGCTGCCACCCGGGAGGCACAGGGCGGCATCGTCATCGTCTCCGTTCCCTTCGAGCACACGGCCAGCACCGTGAAGAGCGTCCGGGAGGAGCTCACGCCGGGGACGGTTCTGGTCTCGATGGGCGTACCGCTGGCGACCTCGATCGGAGACGTACCCGGCCGCGTGATCGGGGTCTCGCAGGGCTCGTGCGCGGAGCTCTGTCGATCGCTGACACCGAAAGGTGTCGAAGTGGTCTCCGCCTTCCAGAACGTCTCCGCGCACCGCCTGCTCGACGTGGACAACCCCGTGGAGTGCGACGTGATCGTCTCGGGACCGAGGGCAGAGCGCCAGCGCGTGATGTCCCTCTGCGAGGACGTGCCCGGGACCCGCGCCATCGACGGCGGCCCTCTCTATAATGCGCGCTACGTCGAGCAGCTCACGGCGCTGCTGATCGGAATCAACATCCGCTACAAGCTGAGCGATGGGGCGGGGCTCCGCCTCACCTACGTCGACGCGTAGAGCGCCCCTACACCTCGAGGCCGATGGCCCGCATCAGTGCGAGGGCGTTGCCCCGCGTGATCACGCCCGGGCGCAGGCGGTAGTCGAAGGACATCTGTCCGTCCGTGAGCTGGTCCTCGAAGTGCGCGTTGCTCGCGGTGGAGCCCAGGGCGTCGACCATCTCTGTGAGCGCCAGGTCGTGCGTGGTGATGAGCCCGATCGCCCCTCGCTCGATGAGCCCCTTCACGAGCTCCGTCGCACCGATCCGACGATCGTGGGAGTTCGTTCCCTGGAGAATCTCGTCCAGAAGGAACAGCAGCGGCGGCGCACTCTCGGCCAGGCCTACGATCCGCTTCAGACAGGTGATCTCCGCGTAGAAGCGCGACTTGCCGTCGAGGAGCGAGTCCTCGATGCGCAGCGAGGCGCCCAGCGAGAGGGGTGCGAGGCACAGCCGGCCCGTGCGCACGGGAGCGCCGGCGAGTGCCATCACGACGCCGGTCCCGACGCTGCGCAGAAGCGTGCTCTTGCCCGACATGTTGGAGCCGCTGATCACCTGCAGGGAGAGGTCCGCAGCCAGCCGCACGTCGTTCCGCACGCAGACGCTCTCCGCGAGCAGCGGGTGTCCCAGCCCCTCGGCCTCGAATCGCCGGCCGTCGGAGACGATCTCGGGAAACGGATCGTCCGGGTGCTCGTAGGCGTAGCTCGCGAGATTCGACAGAGCCTCGAATTCGCCCACGGCCTGGATCCACCTCTGGAGGCGGGGACCGCAGCGCGCTCGCCAGGCCTCGAGCGCGAATGCCAGCTGGGTGCTCCAGAGCAAGAACGGCGTGAGCAGGACGAAGAGCTGGTTCTTCCGCGAGTCGAGCAGGGTGACGAGTCGGCCCAGGCGCGCGACCTGAGCGGAGGGCAGAAGGCCTTCCGTCTCGAGGGCGACGCGCAGGTCGACCATGCGGGCGGACTCGAAGTGCTCGCGCTCGATGCGTTCGAACAGACCGACGAAACGGGCGAGCTCAGCGGCCGGCCGATCCACGTCGCGTACAACCTGCGAGACGGCCCGGCGCCGCCAGAGCGCGAAGCTCCCCTGCAGTGCGAGTACTCCCAGAAGCGGCAGGATGCCCGCACCCGCGAAGAGCCCCAGCGCAGCCGCGGCCACGGTCGTGCAGGGCAGGGCCAGGGCCACGAGACGGATAGCCCGCGTCGGGTCGAGCAACGGAGGGCCCGCCCCCCACTCTACCAGGGCGTCGGGCTGCAGGCCCTCCCGCAGGTCGGGACCGAGCGTCGCCAGATCCTCGCGGAGGTCGAGCATCGGCCGCAGCTCTGCTACGGCGGCCTGGCGGGCGCGAATCTCCTCGGGAGCCGCGGGGCCCAGCAACCAGTGCGCCAGGGTCTCCGCGCCGGCAGCCGTATGGGCCATGCTCAGGAACTCGAAGAGCGAGCCCTCTCCAAACAGATCGAGGTGTGTCGCGTACGGGTGCTCCGGATCGGCAAATCGCTCACCGTTGTCCCCGCGGCCGACAAACGCGTAGTCGAGCCGGTCGAGCGCGCGCTCGTACCAGGCCGCGGCTCGCTCCGCTCGCAGCACCTGCCGTCGTGCGGAATCGTGCGCGAGAACGAGACCGAGGAACGCGAGACCGACGAGGCCGGCGGACCAGCCGAACAGAGCGTCTCGAGATCCGAGAATGGCGAGTGCGACGGCGAGCGTGAAGAGCGCGAGCCGAGCGTTCGAGAGGAGCTGCGCGCGCGCACGTCGCGCGACGACGGTGGCGCGACGTGCGGCCAGCCGATCTTCGTAGCAGGCGCGTGCCCCCGTCGCTTCCCCCGTCATCGCGCCGCAGGGTACGAGAGGCGAGCCGCGCCCGCATCCCTCGCGCAGCGCTCGCAGCCCCTCGCGCTCGGGACCGCTGCCCGGAAGGTACGAAACACTCGCCTTTTCAATGAGTTATGGACGCTACCTGCGAGGCCCGCGGCCGGCGCCTGCGGGAGCGCGCTCGGCAGTGTGGGGGACCGCTCCAGAAAGCCCAAGGAACTCAATATCTTGGAGCTACGAGGCGTTCAACCTCAAGATATTGGGTGCAATTGGTTGACCCAGTCGCCAGAGAGAATTACAACCAACAGTCGGGACTCAAGGATTTCCTCACGCGGCCAGGGGGGGCTACGGGCGGTGTGAGG
>JAUXJB010000159.1 GCA_030624945.1 Deltaproteobacteria bacterium
CCCAGCCCGGCCTCGGCCAGCGCGGCGAGCCGGTGGATCCGGTACGAGCGAGCCCCGACGACGAGGGTCCCAGAGCTCCAGCTCGCTGCGCGCTCCAACGCCATGCTCCGCTCCTCTGCTGGGGCGACCGCAACATAGCGGGTCTGGTCTCGCAGGTCTCGGAGCGCGGGCATTAGCCTTGCGGGTCCCGGCGGCCGGGCGGCCGGCCGCCACCCGCCCTACGTTCGCCTTCGGCTCACTGCGCGCGGCGCTCGCGCGCCGCTTGCGTGGAAGCTGGATTCCACTGTTCTCATTGGCGGAGCTTGAGGGGGGGCGCAGGAGATAGGGGAAGCCCGTACGGCCCTTCGGTTTTCGGTACTTGCCCGGGTGTTGGTATGGATTTCGCTTCGCTACGGGGAGCTAGGCCACCCGGTCGTGCGCTGGGGCCCGGAGGCGATCAGGCACTCCCACTCCGAGTTCCCTTAGTGAAACCTGCCGAGAGATCGGCGAAGCCCGGGCCCCGACCCCGGCGCACGCTCCGGGCCCCGCAAGGCTAGCCAATGGCTCCGAGCTCAGGGCTCGGATTCGAGCTCGTTCAGGAGCTTCTCCTCGAGCTCGGGATCGAGCTCGGGCGCGCCGCTGGGCGCGGTGACGCGGCGGAGCGCCGCGTACAGGATCCCGAGACCCGCCACGAGAATCAGGATAGGAACCATCCAGCCGAGCGGCCCCCCTGGAAGCGCGGACAGATTCTGCTCGGGCATGCGCGCCTGCAGGCGCGCTCGGATCTCGGAGTCCGGAACCCCTGCATTCATCCAGGTGCGGATGTCTTCGCGCCAGACGGTCGCGTCCGGACTGGGACAGTCGGCGAGGGTCCGGCCAGGACAGAAAGGGCTCATCAGGTCGCCCGCCAGGGCGAGAGCGCGTCGCGAACGCTCCGTTGGCGACGTGTCCGCCGTCTGCGCTGCGCCGGCAGACGCGAGCAACAGGCACGCGGCAAGACTCAGGAGTCCGAGTGAGGCGAGGCGCAGCATCTCCGGAAGCAGACAATACCCTCCGCCGCGGGTCGCCGCAGCGGCTCTGCTCGATCAAGGGCGGAACTGGTCGCGCCGATCGAGCAATTGAGAGCGTGGACGTCACTACCTTCATCGGCATCGCCCTGGCGATCACCTGCATCCTCGTCGGGCAGTCACTCGAGGGGGGCCAGCTGGGCTCCATGCTGCAGGTAGCAGCGTTCCTGATCGTCATCGGCGGCACCTTCGGAGCCGTGCTTACGCAGTTCCCGATCCCCGAGCTCCGTCGCGCCCTTCGCGAGGTTCGCGAGGTGATCATCAGCCGTCGACAGCCGCTCGAGCCACTCATCGCCCTTCTGGTAGAGCTCGCGCGGCGTTCCAGACGTGACGGTCTGCTCGGGCTCGAGGACGAGGTCGTCCGAATCCCCGACCCGTTCCTGCGGCAAGCCATCATGTCGCTCGTCGACGGGTACGACGCGGCCTCGCTGCGCTCGATGCTCGAGAACATGATCGACTACGAAGAGGAGTGCCGCGAGCCCGGCCCGCAATTCTTCGAGGCCGCGGGAGGATACGCCCCGACGATCGGAATCCTGGGAGCCGTGATTGGACTCATCCAGGTCATGGAACACCTCGACGATCCGTCGAAGCTCGGCTCCGGTATCGCGGTCGCCTTTGTCGCCACCATCTACGGCGTCGCCAGCGCCAACCTCGTGTTCCTGCCATTCGCCGAGAAGCTCCGGATGAAGATCCGCACCGAGCTGCGCCGCAAGGAGATGATCATCGAGGGCATCTGCTCGATCCAGGAAGGCGTGCACCCGCGGACGCTCGGAAAACGCCTCGAGGTGTACACGCTCTTTGACGGCAAGCTCCGCAAAGGAGAGTCCCGACCCGCACGAGTCGAGGTCTCGTGGAGCGCGAGCGGTGAGAGCAAGAAGACCATCTGAGCCACGGCGAAGGCGCCCGCAGGACCAGAGCTCGGGTCGCGCGCGGTGGCTCGTCTCCTACGCGGACTTCATCACCCTGCTGTTCGCGTTCTTCACCACGCTCTACGCCATCTCCGTCACCGATGCCACAAAGGCAGAGCGCCTGGTCCGGTCGATCCGCGAGTCGTTCGGCAACGCCCTGTTCGAGTTCAGTCCGGACGACCCGGGTCTGCTCGAGCAGCTTCGGGGCGCCCCGATTCGCCTCGGCGAGGACCTGACAATGACGCATCCCGACGAGCCCCGGCGCAGGCTCGACTTGCTGGGGCAGCGGATCAACCGGCGGGCCGAGCAATCCGGCCGAGCGAGCGGGCTGACGATCAGCCCCACCGAGGAGGGACTGGTGATCAGCCTGGCGGACACGGTCTTCTTCGCGGGCGGCGGCACGACGCTCGCGGCGGGAGCGCGCGAGGCGCTGGGCGAGGTGGCCGCTCTGCTGCGCGACGTTCCCAATCACGTGCGCGTGGAAGGGCACACTGACGACGAGCCCATCGCGACCCCGGGGTTCCCCAGCAACTGGCACCTCTCGTCCGCCCGGGCCATCGAGGTTCTGCGGGAGCTCGAGAAGAGCGGAATCCGCCGGGACAGACTCTCGGTGGCGGGCTTCGCGGATCAGAGACCTCTCGTATCCAACCGGACATTGGAAGGGCGAAGAATCAATCGGCGCGTAGACCTGGTCGTCCTGCGGGCTCGCCTGTCCGCGCACGATCCCTAGCCCGCATATCTCACCAGGTGGGCTAGTGTCCTGTTCCGATTAGCCGGCCTTCCAATCGAGCAGAACCCGCGCCGTATCCTGATCGAGCTCCAGTGACTCGACCAGGGTCTCGTAGTCGGCGAGCACCTGGAGCTGGAGCCCGGCCGCCTCGAAGCCTCGCAGCGCTTCGGCAAGCCCGTAGCTGAAGATCGCCTGAACGCCGATGACCTCGCCGCCCTCTTCCCGCAGAGCCGTCACCGCGGAGAGCGCGCTGCCTCCGAACGACACGAGATCCTCGAGAAGGACGACGCGCTCCCCCGCGAGCTTCCGACCCTCGACGCGCTTCCCCTGCCCGTGGTCCTTCGCGGAGCCCCGCACGTAGACCATGGGAAGCTCCAGGCGTTCCGCCACCCAGGCCGCATGCGGGATGCCCCCGGTCGCCGCCCCCGCGATCACCTGGACCTCGGGGAAGCCCCGCCCGATCGCTTCGGCCAGGGCATCGGCTATGCGGGTCCGGACCTCGGGGTAGGAGATCAGCACGCGATTGTCGCAGTAGATGGGCGCGCGCTTGCCCGACGCCCAGGTGAACCATTGCTCGGGTTCGGTTCGCAGCTCCACCGCCCCGGTCTTGAGGAGCAGCTCGACGACATCGCGCTTGTTCACCGCTCTCTCCCCGTCCACGTGGACTCGGCGACGCCGGCCCGGTGGTTGGCGGTGCGGGCCATGACAAAGAGGAGGTCCGAGAGTCGGTTCAGATAGCGGATCAACACCGGCGCGATCTCTTCTCGCTCGGCGAGCCAGACCACGCGACGCTCGGCCCGCCGGCAGACGGTCCGCGCCAGGTGAAGTGCGGCGGCTGCGCGAGTTCCGCCCGGCAGGACGAAGTTGCGCAGGGGGGTGAGCTCGCTGTCGAGCCGATCGATCCACCGCTCGAGCTCGTCCACCTCCGAATCCGCCACGCGGGGGATCCCCTTCCCCTTCGCCTCGAGAGCCTCGACGTCGGGAACGGCGAGCTCGCCCCCCAGGTCGAAGAGCGAGGCCTGAATCGCCGAGAGCCACTCGCGGAGATCAGCATCCTCCAGCTCGGCGCCGGCCAGGCCCAACGCCGCATTGAGCTCATCGACTTCGCCGTACGTGGAGACGCGAGCGGAATCCTTGCGGACCTGTTCTCCGCCGAACAGCGTCGTCTTCCCGCTGTCGCCAGCCCGCGTGTAGACTTTCACAGGCTCGAGTATACCCTCGGCTTGCAGCTCGACCCCTCGACGACCTTTGCGGCGCCCGGCGCGGGCTTGTGGAATCGGGACGGATTCCCGATGGATTGGAAGATGAGCGAATCGAAGCGAGCTCCGGTGAGTGGGACGTGTGGACGTTGTGGCTGCGCCCTCGGCTACCGCGCCAGCCTCTCCGAGGAGACCTGGTACTGCTGCGGATCGTGCGCGGGCAGTGACCGCTGCATCTGTGGCTGCAAGCCCGAATACGCGAGCGAAGATCCGCCGGACGCCTACGTTCCGACTCGCCGGATGTTCGCCTCCCGGCACCCCGACGGGTTGAAGACCCGATCCGATCGCGACGAGCGACAACGCGCCTTTCCCTTCTCCGACCCCAAGCGCGGCCGCTAGGTCCCGTTCCGGGAGTGCGCTCGCATCCTCGGAACAGGACACGAGCCGGAGACATCAAGCGCTGAGCTCGTAGCCCCCGAGCGCCTCGATCCGCGCCCGAAACGCGCCGGAGCCGAGCAGCTCCCCGAGGGCCTGCACGCCGGGATCTCCCGCGAAGCCCTCGCCGATCCAGAGCTCCACGCGGTGCTCCTCGAGCGGATCGAAGGCCAGATCGTACGCTCGCGCGCACGGCTCGATCGTGATGGCCCC
>JAUXJB010000026.1 GCA_030624945.1 Deltaproteobacteria bacterium
CCGCGTCGGGCACAGGACTCGGCGCGCATGCCACCAGGAGCCAGAACCCCAGCCAACGCGCCGCCCAAACCCTCTCGTGCGCGAAAAGACTCCAAAACCGACGCAACGCCTTCACCTAGCTCCGCCCTCCAGCTCAGTTTAGGCCAGCAAGCCCCCACAAACCGCAAGCGGCGCGGAAGCGCCGCGCGCAGCGAAGGCCGCAGGCCTGAGCGAAGGTGGGTGGCGCGCGGACGCCCGCGCGCCAGGTACCCCATGGCAGGCGGCCGCCCGCGCCGGATTTAGCGCAAGAACCGGCGGGCCGGGAAGCCGGCCCGCCGGTCGACGCTCTTCGAGCGGTCATGCGGTGGTCTTACCCGAGACGGCCACGTGAGGCCGGATCCTCTCGAGCGCGACCTCGCCGATACCCGAAACCTCCGTCAGCTCCTCGACTCGCTTCAGCTTGCCCGCCTTGCGAAATTCGAGGATCGCCGCCGCTCTGGCGGGGCCGATGCCGGGCAGCAGCTGGAGCTGCTCCGCGGTTGCCGTGTTCACGTTCACCACTCCGACCAATCTCGTCTCCGGCTGCCGCGAAGCTCGTTCCGCCGAGCCGGCGAAGCCACCGGAGAGCAGCATGAGAAGACCCGCCGCCGCACCCGCAGCAGCACCTCGTACGATCCAATTGCGCATCTGCGCATCCTCCTCGAAGATTCGGGGTGAGGCGGGGGAAAGCGAGAGGTAGGTCAGCTGCGGCGACGCACCACGAAGTACGTGAGCGCATCGAGCGCTCGCTTCGCCTCGCAGTCGACAAATGTCTCAATACGCACGCGTGCCGCCGAGGCGCGCCCATCCGCGCGTTGCAATGCGGTCTCGGCCCCGTTCCAGCGCTTGACGCACTCGGTGACCTGCGCCATCTCGTCGCGATCGGGCGCGTCGCCCGTCTCCGCGCAGCGCGTGAGGGTCTTGAGTACCGAGGTGATGTAGTCGCGCTCGGCAACACTGCAACGTTTCAGGGTCAAGAGCAGCGGCAGGGTGACCTTGCCCTCGGCCAGGTCCGTGAGGGGAGCCTTGCCCAGCTCCGCTCCGTCACCCACGTAGTCCAGCGCATCGTCGACCAGCTGGAAGGCCAGGCCGAGCTCCCAGCCGAAGCTCCGCAGTGCTCTGCGTTCCGCGCGGGTGACGTTCCCCAGAATGGCACCGGCCTCGCAGCCCGTCGCAAGCAAGCTTGATGTCTTGCGGCCGATGACCTCCAGGTACATGGACTCGCTCATCTCGGGATCGAAGCTCTGCTGGAGCTGAAGTACCTCGCCTTCCGCCATCGCAGAGATGGTGTCGGCAAAGCTCGCCAGGATATCCTGGTCCCCGTCTTCTACGAGCGTTCGACAGGTGATCGCGTACAGGAAGTCGCCGACGAGCACCGCCAGTCGTTCCCCGAAACGTGCGTTGGCGCTCGGCTGACCGCGCCGCGTCGCCGCCCCGTCGACCACGTCGTCGTGCAGAAGCGAGGCACTGTGCAGATACTCCGCAGCCATCGCGATCTGCACGGCACGCGGTCCTCGGTAGCCGCACAACCGCGCGGAGAGCAACACCAAGAGCGGCCGGATGCGCTTGCCGCCGCTGGCGAAGGTGTGCTCGGCGATCTCCGGGACGAGAGGAGCAACCGAACGGATCCCCGCGCGCATCGCGCGCTCGACCTGCGCGAGATCCTCTGCGAACGGTTCGACGATGCGCTCGATCTCGTGGGGGGGCATTCTGCTCTTTTTCGGCCCTGAGCGAGGGCGACGTACTCTACCGCCGAGGGCTTCCAATGTCAAAGATCTTCCGGACTTTGCGCTTCAAAGACAAACAGTTACGGAAAGTTCACAGGAGTCACGGAAGCTGCTATCGCTCACGCCTGGCTCAAGTTGGCCGTCGGGGCGGCCGAATGCTCCAGCGATGGCACGCGGGCGGCCTCAGGACGAAGTCGACGAGCAGCTCACAGAACTCGACCAGAACATAAAAAGGCTCCGCATCGAGTACGACCAGTACTTCATGGGAAACATGAAGCGCCCGCCCCAGGTTCTGCAGGGCAAGGTGCAGAAGGTCGTCGCCTACTTCTCGAACAAGATGCCCCGCAACACCGCACAGAAGTTTCGCTTCAACCAGCTGAACTCCAGGTATCAGATGTACCGCCAGCACTGGGGGCGCGTCATGCGTCAGATGGAGGAGGGGACCTACAAGACGCAGCGCTTCCATGCGACGATCCGGAAGCGCCAGAACGAGGGCGATGAGGCGACGACGCCGGTCACGGTCGGATCGGTCGGCGCGAAGCCCTTGGCTTCTCCCATCGACCGTTTGTGCGACGCGCTGGGCGCCGCACGCAAGAAGACGGGCGAGCAATCGGCCATCGACCGCGCGAAGATCGCGCAGATGATCAAGCAGCAGACGGCAAATCTCCGCCAGCGCCACCCCGGGGCCAAGATCAGGTTTCGCGTGGTGATCGAGGAAAACAAGGCCAAGCTGAAGGCCAGCGTCTCCAAGTCCTGATTGTTACTTTCAACGCCACGATGCGGGTGGCACTCGTCCAGGACTGGCTGACCGGGTTCCGGGGCGGCGAGAAGCTTCTGGAGGGGTTCGCGATCCTCTTTCCCGACGCGGATCTCTACACGCTGATCCACGTGCCGGGCTCGACATCCGATCGGATCGAGCGGCTGCGGATCCACGCGAGCTGGTTGTCCGCACTCCCGGGGGTGGCCCGGCACTATCGCAAGCTGCTCCCGCTCTTCCCGAGCACGATCGAGCGCTTTTTCCTGGACGGCTACGACATGATCCTCTCCAACAGCCACTCGTTTGCCAAGGGCGTGCGCGTCGCCCCGGGCACACCGCACATCTGCTCCTGCATGACGCCGATTCGTTACGTCTGGGATCACGTCGACACGTACCTGGGCCGCGGGCCGAAGCGGTTCCTTGCCACGCCCTTCGTCCATTACCTGCGCAGCTGGGATCGCAAGACAAGTACACCGGAACGTGTCACCGGCTTCGTGGCGATCTCACAGGCCGTTGCGGCTCGCATTCGCCGCCACTACGGTCGCGACTCCAGGATCGTTCACCCGTGGGTCGATACACACCGGTACCGCCCCAGTGGCGAGAAGCCCGAGGACTTCTACCTGCTCGTGGGCGGATTCGTGCCCTACAAGGGCGAAGCGCTGGCGATTGATGCCTTCCGTCGCCTGGGGCGCTCACTGATCGTGGCGGGGGACGGACCGTCGCGCCGCGCCCTCGAAGCGCGGGCGCCCGCAAATGTTCGTTTCGTGGGTAGGGTCTCGGACGAGCGGCTGGCAGAGCTCTACGCGCGCACTCGAGCATTGATCCACCCACAGGAAGAGGACTTCGGGATGATCGCAGTCGAAGCACAGGCGGCGGGCCGACCCGTCATCGCGCTCGGCCGAGGGGGCGCGCGGGAGACGGTCGTCGGCACCGACGCGGGAGGCTCCTCCGTGCCGACAGGTCTCTTCTACGAACGGTCCGAGCCCGACTCCCTTGTCGCCGCCGTGCAAGAGTTCGAATCCCAAGAGAGCAGCTACGACCCGGGCGCGATCCGTCGCCACGCCGAGCACTTCGCGCTGCCCAGGTTCCACCGCGAGTTCATCGAGGCGCTGGAGAGCTTCATGGGCCCGCTCCCCGAGCTCCACCGGCGCGCCTCGCAGATAGCGCGACACGATGGCTGAGCGAGAGCCGATCCCCATGCTCGATCTCCGCGCCGAGATCGAGGCACTCGAGCCCGAACTCACGGCTGCGATCGGGGCGGTTCTGCGCTCCGGACGCTTCATCCTCGGTCCAGAGGTCGAGAGCTTCGAGCGCGAGGTCGCGCGCTACCTCGGGGTCGCACACGCGATCGCGCTGAACTCCGGGACAGACGCACTCACGATTGCCCTGCGCGCTCTCGGTGTAGGACCCGGCGACGAGGTCGTCACCACTTCCTTCAGCTTCTTCGCGAGCGCCGAGGCCATAGGTCAGGTGGGCGCGGTCCCGGTCTTCGTCGACATCGAGCCGCGCTCCTTCAACCTCGACCCGGATTCTGTGGCGGCGCACCTCTCACCGCGCACTCGCGCCATTCTCCCCGTACACCTGTTCGGACACCCCGCGGACATGCGCGCGCTACGATCGCTCGCGGAAGAGCACGGTCTGCCACTGCTCGAAGACGCGGCGCAGGCGTTCGGGGCCGAGTACGACGGAGAGAAGGTCGGCACGTTCGGCGACGCCGCGGCTTTCTCCTTCTACCCCTCGAAGAACCTGGGCGCCTACGGCGACGGTGGCTTGCTGGTCACATCGCGCGAGGATGTGGCGAAGACAGCTCGAATTCTCCGGAACCACGGAGCCAGCGGCCGCTACGAACACGACCGCCTCGGCTACAACTCGCGCCTGGACGAGATCCAGGCGGCGATCCTGCGGCTCAAGCTGCCGCACCTGGACGAGTGGAACGCCGCACGCCGCCACATAGCGGAGGAGTATCGCGAGCTCCTTGCAACGCTCGACCTCTTCACCCCCGACGAGCTCGCACCGGCCCGCCACGTCTACCACCAGTTCACGCTACGGATCGGCGGGGGACGACGCGACGCGGTGCGAGAGAAGCTCTCCGCGGAGGGCATCGCCAGCGTCGTCTACTACCCCGTCCCGCTCCATCGGATGCCCCTCTACAGGGGGCTCGACCTGGCGCTCCCCGAAGCCGAGCGGGCATCGCGCGAGGTCCTGAGCCTACCGATCTGGCCCACCCTCGACTCCCCCCGGATCCAACGCGTGGCCTCCACTCTCCGGGCGGCCCTGGGCTAAGACTCCTCGCTCACCTTCAAGCGGGCGCGCGCGTGGGCCGCCTCCAGCTCGTGCTCTGCCCGCCGCTCACCCACGGCCTCATCGCCGACGTCGCGCAATGCCTGCTCCGCGCGGATCAAGTCGGCCTCCGCCTGCTCACGGTCGATGTCCTGCACTCGCTCGGCTGCGCGAACGAGCACCGTGACGCGCTCAGCCGCGACCTCGGCGAAGCCGCTCGAGACCACCAGGCGCTGCGCACCCTCCCCGGACACGTACTCCAGGATTCCGGGAACCAGCGAGGTCAAGAACCGCTCGTGAGCGGGCAGCACCCCGAACTCGCCCGCTTCCCCCGGGAGCAGCACCGACTCCGCCTCCACGTCGACGAAAGGGTGTGCCGGCGTGATGATGCTGAGCTGAACTCCCATCCTCAGGCGACCTCCCGCGTGATGCGGCGGGCCTTCTCGCGAGCCTGATCGACCGTCCCCACCATCAGGAAGGCCTGCTCGGGCAGATCGTCGTGCACGCCCTCGAGGATCTCCTTGAAGCTCCGGATCGTGTCCGCGATCGGCACGTACTCTCCCGGGATCTGCGTGAACTGCTCGGCGACGAAGTTCGGCTGGGACAGGAAACGCTCGATCTTGCGAGCGCGCGCGACCACAGTCTTGTCCTCGTCCGACAGCTCGTCCATTCCCAGGATGGCGATGATGTCCTGCAGATCCTTGTACTTCTGCAGGACCTGCTGCACGTTGCGCGCGACGCGATAGTGCTCCTCGCCGACGGTCTGCGGATCGAGGATACGGCTCGTCGAGTCCAGCGGATCGACCGCAGGGTAGATTCCCAGCGAGGCGATCTGACGCGAGAGCGTGATGGTGGCGTCGAGGTGCGCAAAGGTCGTGGCCGGAGCCGGGTCCGTCAGGTCGTCGGCCGGCACGTAGATCGCCTGAACCGATGTGATCGACCCCTTGTGCGTCGAGGTGATGCGTTCCTGCAGCTCCCCCATGTCCGTGGACAGTGTGGGCTGGTAACCGACGGCACTCGGCACGCGACCGAGCAACGCCGAGACTTCGGAGCCCGCCTGCGTGAAGCGGAAGATGTTGTCGATGAAGAGCAGGACGTCCTTGCCCTCCTCGTCTCGGAAGTACTCGGCAACCGAGAGGGCGGCCAGACCCACGCGGGCGCGCGCGCCCGGCGGCTCGTTCATCTGCCCGTAGACCAGCGAGGTCTTCGCCAACACACCCGACTCGGTGAACTCCAGCCAGAGATCGTTGCCCTCGCGGGTGCGCTCGCCGACGCCGGCGAATACCGAGTTGCCGGCGTGCTCGGTGGCGATGTTCCGTATCAGCTCCTGCATGAGCACCGTCTTGCCGACGCCCGCGCCCCCGAACAGGCCGATCTTGCCGCCCAGCGGGAAGGGACAGAGCAGATCGATGACCTTGAGCCCGGTCTCGAACTGCTGAATGCGCGTCGACTGCTCATCCAGTCGCGGCGGTTGGCGGTGGATGGGCAACGTCTTGCTGCGATCGATCGGGCCCGCCTCGTCGACGGGTTCTCCGACCACGTTCATGATCCGCCCGAGCGTCGCCTCCCCGACGGGCACGATAATGGGAGCGCCCGTATTCTTCACCTTCTGTCCGCGTACGAGACCGTCCGTCGAGTCCATCGCGATGCAGCGCAGGCTGTTCTCACCGAGATGCTGCGCAACCTCGACCACGAGGTTGTCGTTCGCATCGCTCAACGAGGGATTCGTCAAGGTGAGCGCCGTGTAGATCTCTGGCAGCTCGCCCGGCGGAAAGTGGACGTCCACGACGGGACCCGTGACCTGAAGAACTTTTCCATCCGTAGACATAGGGAGGTCTCTCCTACAGCGCCTCGGCGCCGCTGACGATCTCGAGGATCTCCGCGGTGATCGCTGCCTGGCGCTCCTTGTTGTAATCCAATTTCAAGGTTCGGATCAGGTCCTCGGTGTTGCTGGTCGCACTATCCATCGCGGTCATGCGCGCGCCGTGCTCGCTCGCATCGCTCTCTAGAAAGCTGCGGAATACGCCGAACTCCACCGCGCCGGGTACGAGCTTCCCGAGTAGCTCTTCCGAGTTCGGCTCGATCTCGTGCGTCCCCGAAGTCGTCTCGATCTCCGACGCTTCGGGCTTCACCGGCAGGAGCACCACCTCGGTGGGAACCTGTCGCAGCGCCGAATGAAACTCCCCGTATATCAGTATCGTCTCGTCGGCTTCCCCCTCGAGGAAACGATCCATCAGGTAGCGCGCGATCTCGGAGCCGACCTCGAGCGTCGCGCGAGAGATGTCGATCCACTGCCGCGGGACGGAAAAACCGATCTTCGCGAAGTGCTCCGCGCCCTTGCGTCCGACCGGAATCAGCGAGATCGACTCGGTCTGCGGCTCGCGCTCGGCGATCCGCGCCACGGCTTGCTTGATCATGTTGGCGTTGAACGCGCCACATAACCCTCGGTCGCTCGTGAACAACACGAGGTCGAGCTTGCGCACGGGGTCGCGGACCGCGAGCAGCGGATGCGCATCGGCGTCCGCGCCATCGGCGACAGAGGCGAGAACTTCGCGCAGCTTGTCCGCGTAGGGGCGAGCGGCGCGAATCGCGGACTGTGCGCGGGCCAGCTTGGCTGCCGCCACCATCTTCATCGCGCTCACGATCTTCTGCGTCTTCTGTACGCCCACGATGCGGCTGCGAATGTCCCTGAGCGTCGCCACGGTTCGCTACGCCGCTGCGCTCCCGGACTTGAAGGCCGCGCTGAACCCGTCCAGGGCAGCCTCGAGCTTGGGCACGAGATCTTCGCCGAGCTCTTGCGTCTCGCGGATCTCCTTGAGGACGTCGGGGTGCTTGGCGCGCATGAACTCGCTGAGCTCGCCGGTGAAGCGCTCCACGTCTTCCACATCGATCTTTCGAACCCAGGAGTCTCGCGTCTGCTGCGGTGTGGCGGCGTAGATCTGGACGATCTGCTCCTCGACGGGAACCGGCGCGTACTGCGGCTGACGCAGCACCCGGGTCAGGCGTTCGCCGTTGGCGAGCTGCTCCTGGGTCGCCTTGTCGAGGTCGCTCCCAAACTGAGAGAAGGCCTCGACCTCGCGGTACTGAGCCAGATCCAGGCGGAGACTCCCGGCCACCGTCTTCATCGCCTTCACCTGCGCATTGCCACCTACGCGGGACACGGAGATACCGGCGTTCATCGCGGGTCGCTGACCCGCGTTGAAGAGATCCGTCTCGAGAAAGATCTGGCCGTCGGTGATCGAGATGACGTTGGTCGGGATGTAGTCCGATACGTCCCCGGCCTGCGTCTCGATGATCGGCAGCGCCGTGAGACTGCCGCCTCCTTCGGCGTCACTCATCTTGGCGGCGCGCTCGAGCAGCCGCGAGTGCACGTAGAACACGTCCCCGGGATACGCCTGACGGCCCGGCGGACGCCGCAGAAGCAGCGAAAGCTGACGATACGACACCGCCTGCTTCGAGAGATCATCGTAGATGATGAGCGCGTGCTTGCCATTGTCGCGGAACCACTCTCCCATGGCGCAGCCGGAATACGGCGCGATGAACTGGAGCGGCGCCGGGTCGGAGGCGCCGGCCGAGACGACGATGGTGTAATCCATCGCGCCAAAGTCTCTGAGCTTCTCGGTGGTCTGCGCCACGGATGATTGCTTCTGGCCGATCGCGACGTAGATGCAGTAGACGTCGGTGTCGCGCTGGTTGATGATCGTGTCGAGCGCGATCGCGGTCTTGCCCGTCTGGCGGTCGCCGATGATCAGCTCGCGCTGCCCGCGACCGATCGGCGTCATGGCATCGATGCACTTGAGGCCGGTCTGCAACGGCTCCTTGACCGGCTGTCGCTTGACGATGCCCGGCGCCTTCACCTCGACGCGCCGACTCTCGCTCGCCTCGATCGGGCCCTTGCCATCCAGCGGCGCGCCCAGCGCGTCGACGATGCGACCGCAGAGGTTCTCTCCCACGGGCACCTCGATGATCTCGCCCGTGCGACGCACGATGTCGCCTTCCTTGATGTGGATGTCCTCACCCATGATGGCGACCCCGACGTTGTCGTCTTCGAGGTTGAGGACCATGCCCCGGACCCCTCCCGGAAACTCGACCAGCTCGCCGGCCATGACCCGCTCCAGTCCGTAGACTCGGCCGATCCCATCGCCAACGGAGAGCACCGTCCCCGTCTCCGCGACGTCCAGCTCGCGCTCGTAGTCGCGGATCTGCCGTCGAATAATGTCGCTGATCTCGGCCGCCTTGAGTCTCATCGTCCCCTAACCCCTTCTCAGATTGTCGCTGAGAGATTCGAGCTGTGTGCGCACGCTGCCGTCGAGCAGGAGGTCTCCGACCCGAGCGATCACCCCACCGATCAGGCTCGGGTCGACGCTCGCCTCGATGGTCACATCGGCGCTTACCCGCTGCGAGAGCACGCGGCGAATTCGCTCGAGCTCTTCGGGGTCCAGCGGGCGCGCGGAGGTCACCTCCGCAGTCAGGCGCCCCGCGGCGTCGTCGACCAGCCGCTTGAACTCCACGATGATGCCCGGGAGCTCACCCGTGCGGTTCTCGTCGACCAGCAGCATGGCGAACGCCCGGATCTCCTTCGAGAGCCCCAGCTTCTCGCAGAGCTCCCCGATGACACCCCGACGCTCTACGCGCGGGTGAATGGGTGTGAACAGAACTCGCTGGAGCTCCAGGCTGTCCGTCACCTGGCCCGTCAGCTCCATGAGCTGTTCGAGCAGAACCCCCGCCTCTTCGAGGCTCTCACCCAGACCGAACAGCGCCCGGGCCCAGCGTCGGGCGATCCCGGAAACGCGCGTCACGTCGAGGGCCCGCCCGCGCCATCGGACGGCTGCGCCCGCTCGACAAAATCCGCCAGCAGACGCCGGTCGTCCTCGTCGGTGAGTCTCTCGCGCAGAAGCTCTTGCGCGATGCTCGTCGCCAGCTCGGACGCCTCCTCCCGCAACGCCTGACGGGCGCGCACGATCTCGGCATCCGCCACCCTGCGTGCTTCCTCTCGGATGCGCTGGGCGCTCTGCCGCGAGCGCTCCACGTTGCGCGCCAGCTCGGCCTGCGCTTGCTCCGCGACGGAGGCGACCAGGGCTTGCGAGTCTTCCTCGCTCCTGGCCAGCCGCTCGCGAAGCTCGGCCAGCTCGGCCTCGGCTTCGCGCAGTCGCGCCTCGGACTCCTCGATCTGTCCGCGTATGCCATCGCTGCGGTCGCGCATTGCCTGGGAGATGGGCCCGCCCGCGAAGCGGTAGAGCACGTAGCCCAGGATGACGACGTTGAGCACCTGCAAGCCCAGGTGGAGCCAGGTTTTCCCGGCGTGCTCGACCTCTCCAGCGGCCAGGACCACCGGCGCCGTCAAGAGCACCGCGAGCCCCAGCGCCAGGGCGAGCCAGCGGGTCAAAGCGCTCTCCCCAGGATCTTGGCTGCCGCCTCCTGCGCGAGCGAGCGCGCCTCACCCTCGAGAGCCGCGCGGGCGGAGGCGAGCTCCTCCACCAGGGCCACGCGGACCTCGTCGATGATGGCCGCCCCGTCGCGCCGGGCTGCGTTGGTCAGATCCTTCTCCTCCGTCTCGGCTTCGGCCATGATCTCGGCGCGGCGGGACTGGGCCTCCGCCTGGGCAGCGGCCAGGCGCTCGTCCAGCTCCCCGCGCTGAGCTGCGGCCTCGCCTCGGATATCGGAAGCGCGCGCGGCGGTCCCCTCCACGGCGGCGACGCGCTCCCGCAGGACCTTCAAGAGTGGCTGCAGCACCAGGCGGTTTGTGGGATACACGAGCGCCAGAAAGACGATGACGTTCACGGCCGTGATCCGGAGATCGGGGAACAGGTTCAGGCTCGCCGCCCGTGCGACGCCCGGCAGCGCCACGAATCCCCACGTGACCCAGAAGACCAGCGAGCTGCGCTCTAAGCCCCGCACCTTGAACTCTCTCCGTGTGGCGCAGTGATGACTACGGGGAAGCCGGCGCGGAGTTCCAAAGAAGCGACGCCATGTGCCGGTCACACCATCGACGGAATGGAGCCGTCGGGTGACCGGGCCCCGTTCGGCGGGGAGTATGACAAAGCCGTTCCCAAAATCAACGAGACATACAGCGGGAAAGAACTCCGTCAGCGCGAGCCCGACAACAAGAGATCGGAGAGGCGCTCGAGCTCCGCTTCGCCGAAGTAGTGCAGCTCGATGCGACCGCGTCCGCGTCGACCCACGATGCGTACCTTGGTCTGCACGCTCTTGCGCAGCTTGTCCTCGAGATCGACCACGTGAACGTCTCGCGTGGGGCCACTGCGCGGGGCCGAGGCAACCGAGGATCCCCCGATCTTGCGGCAGAGTTCCTCGGCCGCGCGCACGCTCAGACCGCCCCGTACGATCTGATCCCGTACCATACGGCGCTGGTCCTTCGGCGCCTGGAGAATGGCCTTGGCGTGCCCAAGCGACAGCCGCTGGTCGATCAGGTCCTGCTGAACCTCGGTACCTAGCTCCAAGATCCGTAGGTGATTCGCTACACTTGAGCGGTCGAGGCCCACGCGGCGACCCACCTCCTCCTGCGTCATCCCCTCACTCTCGACCAGTACCCGAAACGCCTCGGCGAGCTCTACCGGGTTGAGGTCCGCGCGCTGGACGTTCTCCACGAGAGCCATCTCGACAGCCTCGCGGTCGCTGGCGTCCAGAACGACGGACGGGATCTCCTCCATCCCGGCCAGCTGGGCGGCGCGCCAGCGGCGCTCGCCGATGATCAGCTCGTAGCCATCCCCGCGTCGCCGGACGACGACGGGCTGCAGAACTCCCTGCTCGCGAATGGAGGCGGCCAGACCCGAGAGCTCGGCCTCGGCAAAGTGCTTTCTCGGCTGGCTCGGATTGGGGGCCACCCTCGCGATCGCGATGTAGAGAGGCGCAGCGGACCCACCATCCGGCTGGGCGGCCTGCTGGGAGCCGGGTTCCGAGGGCACCCTCGGCGGTGGAATCAGAGCGGAGAGTCCCCTTCCGAGGGCCTTACGAGTCGCCATGCTTCAGCCTTTCCAGCAGTTCCTCGGCCAGGCGCAGATAGCTGCGAGCGCCCTTGGAGTTGATGTCGTAGAGAAGTGCGGGTTTGCCGTGACTGGGAGCCTCCGAGAGCCGCACGTTTCTGGGGATGATGGCA
>JAUXJB010000222.1 GCA_030624945.1 Deltaproteobacteria bacterium
ACTGGTTCCGGAACCAGTGACGTTCGTTCACACTCTGTCACCCCACTCGGTCTGCCAGGCTTCGGAATGCCTGGATCACGTCGTCGGGCGCTTGCACGAGCTCGATGAGCACGCCTTCGCCGCTCAGCGGGAACTCGTCGTTCCCCTTGGGGTGGATGAAGCAGATGTCATGACCGCTGGCGCCCTTGCGGATGCCGCCCGGAGCGAAGCGCATGCCTTGCTCTTCGAGCCAGTGCACCGCCGCGGGCAGGTCGTCGATCCATAGACCGATGTGATTCAGCGGTGGGTCGGCCACGCGGGGTCGCGCATCCGGATCCATGGGCTGCATCAGGTCGACCTCGACCTTGAACGGGCCACCGCCCAGAGTGGCGGTCTCCTCGTCGACGTTCTCGGACTCGCTCTGGAAACTTCCGCTGGGCGTGAGTCCGAGCAGGTCCAGCCAGAGGCGCTGCAGACGGGACTTGTCCGGGGAGCCGATCGCGATCTGCTGCAAGCCGAGCACGGCAAACGGTCGCTGCGTCATGTCTTCTCCTTCTCCAGCTCTGTTGGGCCCAGTGTCCTGTTCCGGGAGTTCCGACGCAATTCTCGGGGCCGAGGCGCCGGGCTGCGGAGGTCCCGGCTACACTAGTGCGCTCGCAAGGGGAGGAGAGCGGCCGAGATGGCACGGCAGCCTGCAGACACTCCCATGATGAAGCAATACCTCGCGCTCAAGCGGCAAGCGGGTGAGGCACTGCTGTTCTTCCGGATGGGCGACTTCTACGAGCTGTTCGGCGCGGACGCCGAGGAGGCGGCGCCGCTGCTCGATCTGCTCCTGACGACTCGGGACAAGAATTCACCGAACCCGACGCCCATGTGCGGCTTGCCGTTCCACGCGCTGGAGGGCTACCTGCGGAAGGTGCTCCGGGCCGGCCGCTCCGTCGCGATCGCCGAGCAGGTCGAGGATCCCCGCCACGCCAAGGGGCTCGTCAAGCGCGAGATCGTGGAGGTCGTGACACCCGGGCTCGTCTCGAACCCGGAACGCCTCGAGGGCGACGGGGCGAACTACCTCGCCGCCGTGGTCTCCCACGGCCACCTCTTCGGCCTGGCCTATCTCGACGTCTCCACAGGGGAGTTCGCCGCGACCGAGACGCCGGATCGCGCGGTCTACGAGGCCGAGCTCGATCGACTCTCGCCCCGCGAGATCGTCGCCCGGAGCGCCGAGAAGGACCTCCCGGCGGGAGTTCGCATACGCAGCACACCCGATTCCGACTTCGATCCCGCCGGCGTGGGGGAGCGGGTCGGGCGTCTGCCGGACGGTCTGGCGAAGAGCGACACGTCGGTCGCGGCTCGGGCGGCTGCGGCACTGTGGGCCACGGTCGCTGCGCTTCAGCCCGGCGGGCTCGATCAGATCCGCGCGGTGCGTCGCTACGAGGCCAGCGACAGACTGCTGCTCGACGCCTCGACGCGGCGTCATCTGGAGCTGTTCCGCAACCTGCGGGATGGGGGCAGCGCGGGTACCGTGCTCGAGCTCCTCGATCGAACGCGCACCCCCCTGGGGCGCCGCAGGCTGGAGCGCTGGCTGGGAGAGCCCCTGGTCGCGCTGCCCGGGATCCGCGCCCGTCAGGATCGGGTGGCCGAGTGGCTGGAGCCGGACAGCCGTCGCAGGGGGCTCGCCGAGGCGTTGCGCCACGTCGGAGATCTCGAGAGGTCTCTGACCCGCGCCACGCTGGCGACCTCGGGGCCGAGCGAGCTGGCTCGCCTGCGCGCCGGTCTCGCCGGGGTGGCGGCCGTACACGAAGTAGCGCCCCTGCCCGACACGCTCTCCGAGCTGCGGTCCGAGCTCGAGCGCGTGCTGGTGGACGAGCCCCCGGCTGCGCCCCGGGGCGAGCCTCACACCGGCTACATCCGCGACGGGGTCGACGCCGAGCTCGATGCGGTGCGCGTTGAGTCCAGAGAGGGCGACGAATTTCTGGCCGAGCTCGAGACGCGCGAACGAAAGCGCCTGAGGATCCCATCGCTCAAGGTCAACTACAACCGCGTCTTCGGCTACTCGATCCAGATCACACGCAGCCACCTCGACAAGGTCCCCGACGAGTACCAGCGCAAGCAGACCACGGTGAACAGCGAGCGCTTCACCACGGACGAGCTGCTGCGCTGGGAGGGGGTCGTGCTCCGCTCGCGCGAGCGAGCTGCAGGTCTCGAGGTGCGTGTCCTGGAGGGGCTGCGCGAGGTCGTGCGAGGTCGCGTCGATGCCGTGCGCGAGGTGGCCGATGCGATCGCGGAGCTCGACGTCGCCCAATCCCTCGCCGAGGTTGCGCGGGAGGGAGACTACGTCCGGCCCGAGGTCGATCTCTCCTTGCGCGTCGAGATCGAGGCGGGTCGGCATCCCGTGGTGGAGCGCTTGGCCCCCGAAGGTTTCGTGCCCAATGACGTCGTGCTCGACCCCGAAGATGCGCGCTTTCTGATCCTGACGGGGCCGAACATGGCCGGGAAGTCCACCTTCCTGCGTCAGGTGGCCCTGATCACGCTGCTCGCCCAGATGGGCTCCTTCGTGCCGGCGCGCCGCGCCCGGATCGGCGTGGCGGATCGGATCTTCACGCGTGTGGGGGCCTCCGATTCGATCACCACCGGTGAGAGCACCTTCATGGTGGAGATGCGCGAGACCGCGGCGATTCTCGGCCAGGCGACGCCGCGCAGCCTCGTGGTTCTCGACGAGATCGGACGCGGCACGTCCACTTTCGATGGACTTTCGATCGCCTGGGCCGTGGCGGAGTACCTCCACGATGTCCCGGGCTTGCGCTCGCGAGTCTTGTTCGCGACCCACTACCACGAGCTGGCGGACTTGGCGCGTACGAAGTCAGCCGTCCGGACCTTCCATTTCGCATGCGAGGAGCGGGAGGGAGAGGTCCTGTTCCTGAGACGGCTGGAGCCGGGAGCCGCCAGTCGCAGCTACGGAATTGAGGTAGCGCGCGTCGCGGGTCTCCCCCCAGAAGCGATCCGGCGCGCGCGAGAGATCCTCGCGAATCTCGAAGGGGGAGAGTTCGATGATCGAGGCGCGCCGCGCCTGGCTCGCGAAGTGGGAGACCCACCCGGCCAGCTGCAACTCTTCCAGCCGGCACCGGATCTGCTCCGGAGCGCACTGCGCAGCTTGGAGCCCGACCAGATGACGCCGGTGGAGGCACTGGTCGAGCTCGAGCGGCTGCGCGCCCTGCTGGAGGAGGACGAATGAGCTCGGCCATGCGGGGCGCG
>JAUXJB010000061.1 GCA_030624945.1 Deltaproteobacteria bacterium
CGCGAACAAGCTGCTTCCTCGCCGCTTCGGACGGCGCAGGCACTACGCCCTGGGCAAGATGGCGGGCAAGGCCTCGCTCGATCAGAACCTGAAGATGCTCGGCATCAAGCTGCAGCCCGAGAACCGCGATCTCGTACTCGAGCGAATTGTGGAGCTCGGCGACAAGAAGCACACGGTGACCATCGCGGACCTCCCCCTCATCATCGCGGACGTGTTGAAGACCCCGGAGAAGCAGCTCCTGCGCGTCGAGAGCTGGGACATCCACTCCACGAGCGGGGCCCTTCCCGAGGCGACGGTCTCGCTCTCCTACCAGGGCAAGGTCGCGAGCGGCAAGGCCAACGGAGACGGCGGCTACGATGCCTTCATGAGAGCCCTGGCCAAAGCGGGGCGCAGCTTCGAGCTGAAGCTTCCTCAGCTCGTCGATTACCAGGTCCGGATTCCGCCGGGCGGAAAGACCGGCGCCCTGGTCGAGACCCTGATCACGTGGCAGCGCAGCGCCCGCTCGGCGCCGTTCACCACCCTTGGGGTCGACTCGGATCAGCTGGCGGCCGCCGTGATCGCCAGCGAGAAGATGTTGAATCTCGTCGTCCAGCAATCCTGAGGGACCCGATGTGAAGCTCCCGCAGGCGGCCAGCCGCTCTCTCCTCCTTCTCACGATTGGCCTGCTCGCCTCCTGCGCGAAGACCCCCGAGACCCCCGCTCGCTACGCTGGGACCGAGGGCATTCTCGAGATCGTCTCCGTGTTGCGCCTCCACATCGAAGACGACACGTACCGCTTCCCGCCCGCGCGCGACTTCACCGGCAAGAACGTGTATCGCGCCTCGCTGAACAGGCTCGAGAGGTTCGAGGAGATCTACGCCCGGAAGCTCGCCTCGGGCTACCTGCTCGACGTCGTGCTCTTCGCGAAGGCGCGAGCCCTGGAACGCATCCGCGAGTACGACCTGGCCGCCAGGCATTACCAGCGCGTGCGAGGACTGGACTCGCCGCTCGTGCAGCCCGCGAGCATCGGAGGGGATGTCTGCACTCGCATCCTGGCCGCGAGCCAACTCGCGCCGGCAGCGACCAGCACGCCCGAGCAGGCTCTCGAGATCTTCGGGGAGCGGCGCGACGCGCTCGAGCAGCTGCTCGCCGAGGTGGAGGGCACGCACTACGCCCACGTGCTGAACGAGGAGCTCGAGCGAACCGACGTGGCCCGCGCCTCCGCCTTCGCGGCGCGAGCTGCGATGGACGCGCGTCTCGACCGACTCGCGCTCGAGCAGTTCCAGGCGCTGATCGCCAATCACCCCGAGAGCCGGAACCGCTACCGCCACCTGCTCGATCTGGGCGACCTCTACGCGGCCTTCTCGCGCCGCTACGTTCGCGAGGTCGCGCCGCCGTCGCTGGGCTTCGACCCCGCCACGTTCGACGAGTACGCGTACAACGCGACGCGCCTCTACGAGGCCGTGTCCCAGCAGGACGGCGGGATCGAGAAGGTCGAGGCCATCCGCAAGCTCGAGGCCTTCCTGGCATTTCAGCTCCGGGTTCACGATGAGAAACTGCCGCGCTAGCAGCAGGCCCGGCGCGGCGGGTCTCGTGCTCGCGTTGGCGCTCGGGGCCTGCTCCGGGGGACGGGGACCGGCCCCGAGCGAGCTCGATCCGCTGGTCCGAGAGCGGGCAGCGCGCCCGACGCTGCCCGATCGCGCCGAGCGAAGCGCTGGGCGCCTGGCCGCTCTGGTCCTGGCCGACGACCTGGGCGCGGCGGAGGCGAGACTCGAGAGCCTGGGCCAGGGGCCGCACACCGGGCTGGCCGACAACGCCGAGGATCTCCTCAACTCTGCGCTCGGTCCGTCCACCTATGTGGAGCTCGCCACGCGGATGCTCGAGCGCGACGACCTCGACCCGGCGCTGCGACTTCGACTCGAGACCCAACTGGCAGAGCAGCCACTGCGGAGGGCGGACCGGGCGCTTGCCGACGACCGACGCTACAAGGCCGGAGCGGTCTTCAACCGCGCCGTCGTGCCTCTCTCCCGACTCGCCTCGGGGGCCGCGCTCGACCCGATCCAGACGGTGCGCTCGACCGTCGCATCGATCCGCGTGCTGCGCTCCTTTCCAGTGATGACGCCGCGCGAACGCAAGGCGCTGCGCGAGTGGGAGGAGTTCCTGGCCCAAAATCCCGACGCGCCGGAGGCGGCCGAGGTGGCGAGGCGCGTCGAGGAATACAGGACGCGTCGCACGCGCTACTGGCACGCAAAGGCCGTGGAGGCGGCGGAGCGCGGGCTCGACGCGGGCTCACCGGAGGCCGCTCTGGCTCACCTCGATCGCGCCGATCGACTCATCCCGGAATCTCCCGAGGCTCTGCGGTTGCGGCGCGAGGCGATCTCCCGGAGCCAGGCCCGCGACCGCGCCGTGCGCGAGAGCTACGGCGCCGACCGGCTGGGCGCGGAGGGGCTAGACCCCGCTGCACAGCGCGAGCTCGCGAGCCTCGCCGTCGCCCTGCTGAGCGAGCCCCCGGCTCGAATCGGCGAGCGAGCGACTGCGTGGAAGCGTGAGCGGGATCCCGGTGCGCTCTCCGATGAGCTGGCCTTCGTCGGAAGCCTCGCAACGCGCGGGGCCGGCGACGAGGATGGATTCACCCGGCAACTGGCGCAGGTCGCGAGCACACAGGACTCGAACATGGCTCGCCACGCGGGCGCGTTCCTCGCCTCGCCCGACCAGAACCCCTACGCGTTCTACCGCAGCGCCGTTCGAGCCGATGGCCGCGAGCGCTTCAACTGGATCCTGTTCGGCCGTCGCAGCTTGCCGTCCCGGCGGGGCTGGCGGGCGCCCTTCCAGATCGTCCTGGACCTGCCCGGTCGCTTGCTCTCGTTCGTCACCTCGCCGATTCGGTTGCTGCGCTACCCCGGAATTCGCAGCTCCTTCGGGAACGGCGTGTTGTTGACCGGGGAGCGTTACCTCGAGCGCTTCCCGGACGGAGCACACGCCGCCGAGGTCCACGCCCGGCTCGAGCCGCTATACGCGCAGCGGTCGCGCTGGATCCGCGCACTCGAACACCACGAGAGCGGGGAACGCGTCGATCCCGATCGCGTCGCGAACTATCGCGAGAAGATTGCGGAGTACTCGCTGCTGGCCGCGCAGAGCCAGCCGCGTATCGACGTCCAGGTCTCGCTGCTGCGCACGGTCATCGTCGACTACGCCGACACGGAGGCCGCCGAAGAGGCGCGAGAGGCACTGCGCGAGGTCATGACCCGGGTCTCGGCACAGCGGATTCGCATCTCGCGCGGGTTCCTGCTCGAGTTCCCGGAGCTGTGGGCCCCCGCGGCCCTCGGCCTGCGGCCGGAGCTACTCGACGGCGAACGGGCGAACGGCGAGATCGCGGAGGACGGGATCGTCCTGCTGGGCCGCAACTACGTGGAGATCTCCCTGGAGGACCGCGATCCAGTCGTCCGTCCCATCCCGCCGCAGCGATTCGCGCGCTTCGTCGCGTTGCTCGAGGAATCCAGCTATCGGGAGCTGGCCACCGATGCGCGGGAAGAACCCCACCCGGACCCGCAACGCGATCTCTTCTTTGAGCGCGCGCGCCTGGGATTGCTCGACACGCCCGACCTTCGTCCCTCGGCCCGCTCACAGGCCGAGTTCCTCAGCACGCAGGAGAAATACGGAGGCGTCATGACGCGGGAGTCCATCCTGCCGGTCGAGCTGGTGGTGCGCGGAGACCTCGACCGCCTGGGTCTGGCCGCCTTTCCGCGGATCCGCCTGCCCGAGCAAGAGCCCGACGCCTTCCTCTACCAGTAGGGCGAGGCCGCCGATAGCACGCCTCGCCAAGCCGGCTAGAAATCCAGCTGGCTCTCTTTTGCGTAGGCTCGAGCGAGGAGGTCGATCGGGTGTAGCACCTCGACGGGCAGGCGAGCGCGACGAACTCCGGCTGCGATCTGCATCAGGCAACCGGGGTTCCCGGTCGCCAGCACGTCGGGGCGCGTGCGCCGCAGCGCCTCGATCTTGCGGTCCTGGAGTCGGGAGGCCATTCGCCTCTGTGTCAGGTTGTAGATCCCCGCGGCCCCGCAGCAATCGCTGTGACCGGGCAAGTCGACCAGCTCGACACCCGGGATCTGTCGCATGAGTGCGCGCGGTGCATCCGCGATTCGCTGGCCGTGCAGCAGGTGGCAGGGATCGTCGTAGGCGACCCGCAGCTCGAGCCGGCCACGTGGGGGCTCGATGCCGACATCGGCCAGAAACTCGGCGATGTCCCGGACCGCGCCCGATAGGCTGTCGCCGCACTCTTTGAGCGAAGCGCTGCAGCCCGCGGAGTTGACCACGATCGCGTCGATCCCCTCGCTGGGGAACGCGAGGCGGTTGCGCTCCCGCAGTCTCTCGGCGCCGCGCAGATCGCCGCAGTGGGCCTGCAATGCGCCACAGCATCCCTGTTTCTCGGGGACGACGACCTCGAAGCCGTTTCGCACCAGTACCTCCACGGTCGCCGCGTTCGTGGCACCGAAGAGCTCGGGCATGAGGCAACCCGAGAAGAACGCGACCCGGCCCCGTCGTCGCCCGAGGGCGGGAACGACCGCCGGGGGCCGATGGGGGCTCGAGATCCGAGGTAGCAGCGCATCTGCGCGCGCGAGCGGGGGCAAGAGCCAGAGCAAGCGACTCTTGCGCATGAACGCCTGCAGCCTACTGCGCTGGTAGAGGCGTAGCCCCGCGACAAAGCCGCGCAGGCTGCCCCGACGTCCGACGAGGTTGCGCAGCAGGAAGCGCTCCGACAAGCGGCGCAGCCGCCCCCGCGCGCCGCGCGCATCGATCTCCGCCCGCGCGCCCTCGAGGAGGTGTCCATAGCGGACGCCGGCGGGACAGGCGGACTCGCAGGCGCGACAGCCGAGACACAGCTGCATCTCCTCGGCCACGAGGCCCTCGAGGGGCAGCCGCTGCTCGGCCACGCCGCGCATCAGGTAGATGCGCCCGCGCGGCGAGCTGGATTCGCGTCCCGTCTCCTGATACGTCGGGCAGCTCGGTAGACACAGACCGCAGTGGACGCAGTCGAGCGTCGCCTCGTAGTCGATGAGCCCAGAGGCTCCGGCCGTCGCATCCGACACGACTCAGATCCTTCCCACGTAGCGCCCCGGCGCCAGCACCCGATCGGGATCAAAGCGGTGTTTGAGTGCGCGCATCACCGGGAGCCCAGCGGGCTCGGGCCCGAACACGTCGTACTCCAATCCGACCGGCAGGTGCTCCAGGAATAGCGACCAGCCCCGCGACTCCGTCTCCCTCCAGAGCTCGGGCAGAGCTTCGGCGGGGACATCGGCAAATGCCAGACCGGCGCGCGGCAGCACCACGCGCAGAGACCGGTCCCCCGCCAGTCGCTGGAGCTGCTGACAGAGGCTCCGCGTATCACTGGGGCGCGCTCCGAGACGCACGCGCGCATGCCCGTTCACGCGCTCCGACTCTCCGATCTCACGACCCACCGCTCGCCAGTCCTCGTCGCTCGCGGGATCGCCCGCGAAGCGCCCGGCAAACTCGGCCACGCTGGTCTCGCCCCCTTCGAGGAGCCACACGAGGCCCCATCCCTCGGAGCCCGGCTCGAGCGCAACCCCGGCCAGCTCGAGCGGCGTCTGCATCAGTTCCGTCGCCGCGGAGAGGGCCGCACCCAGCTCGTCAAAGTCTCGGCGCAGGACGCGGCGCGCCCCGGGCAGGCTGCGCAGACGCAACGTGGCACTCGTGATCACGCCCAGCGTTCCCAGAGACCCGCAGTAGAGCCGTACGAGGTCGAACCCCGTCACGTTCTTCACCACCTTGCCGCCGGCACGCGTGAGCTCGCCCGTCGGCAGGGCGACCTCCAGACCGAGGAGATCGTTGCGCGCCCGCCGCTCCACGGAGTGCGTCGGACTGGGGGGATCGGCGGCGATCGTGCCGCCCACGGTGGCTTGCGGAAAGATGTCGGCGAGCGAGGTGCAGCTGCCCCGCTCCGCCGCAGCTCGGGCCAGGGCATCCACGCGCACACCTGCCTCTGCGGTGGCGATTCCCTCCTCCGGCTGGAGCTCTGGCGCCGCGTTCAACCGGCCCAGATCGAGAAGCGCCAGGGCGCTCACGTCCGGTGGGTTCCCCCAGTGAAGCTTCGATCCCCCGCCCGTCGCGATCACCGGGATCCCCTCGCTGCGCGCGGCGCCGAGACAGGCCGCGACCTCCTCCGGGCTACCCGGTCTCACCACCGCTTCGAGCTTTGCACCGCCGAACGTCGGGGCACTGGGCGGCTGGACGTACTCCGTACCGACGATCGCCGCAAAGGGCTGCATGCTCAGAACTCTACTTTTGCGTAGCCTCTGTGTCGCGGGTTGCTCTCCGCGCACGCTCGCGGAGTCGGAATCAGCTTGCCGGGATTGCAGCGGTCCTCCGGATCGAAGGCATCGTGCACCCAACGCATGGGCTCCAGGTCGCACTCGTCGAAGAGCATGCGCATGTAGTCGCGCTTCTCGATGCCTATGCCGTGCTCCCCGGAGAGTACGCCCCCCGCTTCGATGCAGATCCGCAGGATCTCCTCGCCCATCTCGCGAACCCGTTGCAGCTGGTTGGCATCGCGCCGGTCGAACGAGATATTCGGGTGCAGGTTGCCGTCCCCCGCGTGCAGGATGTTGGCGAGGCGGAGCCCCCTTCGGGCGGCCGCCTCGTTGATCTCCGCGACGACCTCGGGCAGCCGCGTGCGCGGCACGACCGCATCGTGCACGTAGAGGTCCGGAGCGAGTCGTCCCATCGCACCAAAGGCGCCCTTGCGGCCGCGCCAGAGGGCCGCGCGCTCCGCTTCGTCCACAGCGGCACGCACATCGATGGCCTGGCGCTCGCGACAGACGCGTTCCACGCACTCGCGCTCCTCTGCGACACCCTGCGCGGCGCCATCGAGCTCGATGAGCAGCACGGCGCGGGCGTCGCGCGGGTAGCCGGCGGCGTAGACGGATGCCTCGACCGCCTCGATGGTCCGGTCGTCCAGCAGCTCGAGCGCCGCCGGAAGCACGCCGCTCGCGATGATCCCGGCCACCGCCTCGCAGGCCCCTACCAGCGAGGAGAAGCTCGCGAGCAGCGTGCAAACGGTCTCGGGGTCGGGCACGAGTCGCACGGTCGCACAGGTCACCAAGCCGAGCGTTCCCTCGGATCCGACGAAGAGACCGCGCAGATCGTAGCCCGCGCAGTGGCCGTCGCGGCGGCCCAGCTTGACAAGTGTCGCGTCTGGGAGAACGACCTCGATCTCGAGCACGTGTGGACTGGTCGTCCCGTACTTGAGCGTATGGGGACCGCCGCTGTTCTCCGCGATGTTTCCGCCGATCGTGCAGGCGGACTGGCTCGAGGGATCGGGAGCGTAGTGGAGGCCCAGCGGCGCCACCATCTCCGACAGATCCGCGTTGATCACGCCCGGCTCTACCACAGCCGTGCGGTTGGTGACGTCGATCTCGAGCACGCGGTTCATGCGCGAGAACTCGATCAACACGCACCCGTCGACGGGTGTCGCACCGCCGGAGAGGCCCGTACCTGCACCGCGTGCCACGTAGCTCGTGCCGGCGGCGTTGCAGGCCAGGACGATCTCCTGGACCGCTCGCGCACTCAGCGGAAAGACGACCGCCAGCGCGCGTCCGCGCAGGAGGGTGAAGGCATCGGCTTCGTAGGGGAAGAGCTCTCCCTCACCGTCCAGAACCTCCGCGACCTCGCGAATGCTCCGCAGACGGCGGACCAGCTCGACGGCCCTGGGCAGCTGCTCAGCCAAGTCCCAGCCGCTCGATCTCGTCCTCGTCCAGGCCCAGGCAGTGGCCGATCTCGTGCTTCACGGTGATCGCGATCTGCTCGATCAGCTCCGAGGGCGTGGTCGCGACCTTCTCCAGGTTCCGCTTGAAGAGCAGGATCTTGTCCACGTCCACCTTGAGGGCGGTTGCCTGCAGCGGATTCGCGCCGTCGGCCGTGATGGGAACACCCAGGAAGAGCCCCAGGATCTGCGGCGAGAGGTTGTGCTCGCGTATGAGCTCCGCGTCCGGCAGACCCTCGATGATGAGCGGGCAGTTGGTCGTGTACTTGCGGATCTCCCGAGGCAGCTCCTCGAGTGCGGCCTCGGCGGCGGACTGGAACGCCCCGTCGTCCATCCGAATCGGCAGGGGGTACATATCGGGGGCCAGGTTGGCCGCCTCCGCGAACAGGCGCTCGGCCGGCTCCTGGAGGCCCAGGTGCTCCGACACCAGGGCCAGGTGGTAGACGC
>JAUXJB010000256.1 GCA_030624945.1 Deltaproteobacteria bacterium
CACGCGGCGGACGCGTGGTCGTCGTGAGCGGTCGCATCTCGGACCGGAGCTACCCGCGCTACCGGCGCGTCCGACTGCTCTTCGCAGCGGTGCTGCGCGAGGTCTGCTTCGTCGGTGCTCAGACGGAGGACCAGCGCGACCGCTTCGTGGATCTGGGGCTTCCGCGCGAGCGTGCGCACGTCGTTGGCGACTTGAAGCTGGACCGCCCGGCGCCCTCCGCACCCTCCGCGGACCTCCGCGCCGCGCTCGGTCCCGGCCCGCTGTTGGTGGGTGGGAGTACCCACCCTGGAGAGGAGGAGGCCCTGCTCCAGGCGTGGAGTTCCCTGCGAGCCAGCACTGCCGGTGGCCTCCGCCTCGTGCTCGTTCCCCGGCATCCCGAGCGCGTTCAGGCGGTACTCAGAACAGCGAGGCGCTACGGGGCGAGTGCGGAACTGCGCTCGAAGGGGGCGGCCAGCGCCGAGGTCGTAGTGGTCGACAGCATCGGCGAGCTCGCCGAGATCTACGCGCTGGCCGAGCTGGTCTTCGTCGGCGGAACGCTGGCACCGATCGGAGGACACAATCTGTTCGAGCCGGTGCGCGCGGGGAAGCTCGTCGTGCACGGCCCGCACACGGAGAACCAGCGCACACAGGAGCAGCTGCTGCGCCCGTTGGGCGTACTCCACCGAGTACAGCACGCGCGCGATCTGGTCGAGACGCTGACCGGGCTCTGGGCGGATATCGACAGGAACGCCGCGGCGGTGCGGGCCCGCACCTCCCTCGACTCGCACCGAGGGGCCGTGGCGCGCGCGCTCGAGCTCATAGAGCGCGCGCTCGCTACGCCAACCTGGTGAGAAATGCGAGCTGACTACTTGTGGAACGCTCGGGAGTCGCTCCCGCGACAGATTGCCCTCGCCCCACTCTGCCTGATCGAGGCGCCCTACCGGCTCGGAGCCTGGGCACACCGCAGCGTGTTCCGCTCGGGCCTGCGGAAGCGGGTGCGTCTGGATCCCTGCATTGTCTCCATCGGAAACCTCTGCGTCGGTGGCTCCGGAAAGACTCCGCTCGCCGGCTGGCTGGCGTCCGAGCTTCGCGCGCGGGGACGCGGCGTCGCGATACTCAGTCGGGGCGTCGGTGGGCGGCGCCAGCACGAGACGAGCGTGGTTTCCGACGGCGAGCGGGTGCTGCTGGGCTCTGCAGACGTGGGCGACGAGCCGGTTCTGCTGGCGGGGAGGGCGCGAGGTGTCCCGGTCCTCGCCGGCCGCAATCGCGTCGCCCTGGGGTTGCGCGCTGCCGCGCTCTTCGGACCGGAGATCCTGATCCTCGACGACGGCTTCCAGCATCATCGGCTCGCCCGGGATCTGGATCTCGTCTGCCTCGATGCGCGTCTCGGACTGGGGAACCGCCACGTATTGCCCAGGGGACCGCTGCGCGAATCGATCGGCGCGTTGCGCTACGCGGACGCCGTGGTCTGGACGCGCATCCCCCCGGACGCGAAGACTCTCCCGCCCTTACCCGCCGCCGCCGCGGACAAGCCAGAGTACGGCATCGAGATGGTCGCGCGCGGGTTGCGCCGCGTCGGTGCCGGGGGCCTCGCCCCCGTGAGCTCGCTGCGTGGACAGAAGATCGGGCTCCTGGCCGCGATCGCGCGACCGGATCGGCTGCGCGGCGAGCTCGTCGCGCTCGGCGCCGAGATCGCCGTCGAGCGCTTTTTTGCCGACCACCACCGCTACCGTCGCTCCGACCTGGCCTCTCTCGATCCGGGGATCCCGTGGGTGACGACCGAGAAGGACGCCGTGAAGATACCGGCGAGCTGGGTCGCATCCGCCACGCTTTCGGTTCTCGAGGAGGAGGTCCGCCCGTGGGGGACGGGCCACCTGATCGACCTGGTTCTGGAGCGTGTGCAGCGCCGCAGAGCCGAGCGGTGAACGCGAAACACTCGGCCGAGCTGGCGGCCCCAGAGATCCTGGGCGCGCTCGAGTTCCGCCCCAGCGGGGCTCGCAGGTGCGACCTCGAGGATCTGACCGCTCGCTGCAACGAGGTTCTGGAAGGGCTGATCCGTCGGCATCCCGAGCAGCGGATGTGGGCGCATAGGCGCCCTCGACACAGCCCGGATCTGCCCGAGCCCGGTTGTGCTTGAAGGGTGTGGCGGTTCGTGACACCTTCCCTCGCCTGAGGAGTCCTTCGTGAAGCTCATCCAGGAGGTCGAGATCGGCGATGCTTCGACGAGTCGTGTCCGGGTCGGTCCCGGGCTGCCGCTCGCCTGGATCGTCGGACCGTGCGTGATCGAGGACAGAAACGTGATGGGCGGAGCTGCGGAGCGTCTGAAGAACCTGTCCCTGAAGCTCGACGTTCCCATCGTCTTCAAGTCGTCCTACCAGAAGGACAACCGGAGCAGCGAGCTCAGCTATCAGGGCCCTGGCCTTGAAGACGGCCTCGAGATGCTCGCCTGGATCAGGAAGGAGTTCGAGCTGCCCGTGCTCTCCGATGTTCACCGGGTCGAGGACATGGCGCCGGCTCGCGAGGTTCTCGACGTGATTCAGATCCCCGCGTTCCTGTGCCAGCAGACCAGCCTGGTCCTGGCGGCCGGCCGCAGCGGCAAGGTGGTGAACGTCAAGAAGGGTCAGTTCATGTCGCCCGAGGGCATGCAGAGCGCGGTCGGCAAGATCGAGAGGACGGGCAACAGGCGGATCCTCCTGACCGAGCG
>JAUXJB010000209.1 GCA_030624945.1 Deltaproteobacteria bacterium
ACGCCTCCCGAGTACGCCACCAGCAACCCCTCGCTCCCCGCCAGGAGTTCCAGCAGCGTCGCTTCCTTGGCCTGCGCATCCGTCATGGGGGCAGGGTACGGAGCCCCTGCAAGCGGTGTCAATGACAGCCCCGGCCGCCTTGCTATCCTCGCGACGTGTCGAAGCTTCGGGTGGGAATCCTGTTCGGAGGGCGGTCGACGGAGCACGACGTCTCGGTGACGTCGGCCACGACCGTCCTGCAGGCGATGGATCCCGGCCGCTATACGCCCGTCCTGATCGGAATCGATCACGCAGGCCGCTGGTATGTCGCGGAGCCGGAGCTCGAGTTCCTGCCGGAGGCCGTGCTTCAGAGCCCGGAGGCGGTCCCCAGCTTCGCGACTCTGCGCGAGGGTCTCGAGCTCCTGCGCGGGCGCGATCTCGGTCCGGCCCTGGCCGGTCCGCTCGATGTGATCTTCCCGATCATCCACGGTCGCCTGGGTGAGGATGGCAGCGCACAGGGCCTGTTCGAGATGGCGGACGTCCCCTACGTGGGGACGGACGTCCGGTCGACGGCACTCTGCATGGACAAGACGCTGACCAAGGCGGTGCTGCGGGACGCCGGGTTGCCCGTACTTCCGAGCCACGAGGGTCAGATCCACACCTTGCTGGACAACGCAGACCCGTTCCTGGACGCGGTGGAGAGCGAGTTCGACTACCCGGTATTCGTCAAGCCGACCAACAGCGGCTCCTCGGTCGGTACCCAAAAGGCACGCAGCCGCACCCAGCTGCACCAGGGGATCAAGGAAGCGGGGCGCTACGACCTCGACGTCATGGTCGAGCCGGCCGTCGATGCGCGCGAGATCGAGTGCGCGGTGCTCGGCGGCCACACGCCCCAGGCGTCCGCGCTGGGCGAGATCCTCTTTGCGAACGAGTTCTACGACTACGAGGCGAAGTACGTCAGCGACGAGACCAGCCTGGCCATTCCGGCGGACGTCTCCCAGGAGAAGAGCGAGGAGATGCGCGAGATGGCCGTACGCGCGTTCTCCGCGCTCAAGTGCTGGGGCATGGCGCGCGTCGATTTCTTCCTCGATCGCAGTAGCGAGCGCGTGTTCATCAACGAGCTCAACACGCACCCCGGGTTTACCGAAGGCAGCATGTTCCCTCGTCTCTGGGAGTACTCGGGGATCGCCCTTCCCGAACAGATCGACCATCTGATCGAGCTCGCCCTGCAACGGCATCGCGAACGCAAAGCCCTCGAGGTGCGTTTCCGGCTCCGCTGAGCTCGCTCAGTCGGTGAAGAAGCGAGCCAGCCGCTCCTCGCTGGCGGCCGCGTCGGAGCGACCCAGCTCGATCAGGTCGGCGGCGTACTCGCCATCGAAGAGCAGATAGCTCACGAGATCCGCCTCATCGACGGGAGCGCCCCGCGCGAGCACGCGCAGCGCCAGGTTCCCGATCCAGGAGCGGCTCCCGCGCGCATGCAGGTGACGCGCCGCGATCGCACCGATGTCCTCGCTCGGCTGCACGCAGCAGTCCTCCACGATCTGAAAGCCCAGGCCGCGCTCCCTCGCCACGTGGGCGTTGAGCATCTCCAGATGCTGCTCGCCCGCCGTCTCGAGGCTGGCGCGCAGCACCTGGTTCAGGACGCGCATGTGGCCGAGATCGTACTCGAGCCGATCGATCAGGAACGCGTTCAGTACCTTGCCGAAGAGGAAGCCCGCGGAACGGAACTGCTCGATGCGCTCCTCCGAAACGGGGTCTCCCGCACCGCTCAAGTCCCGATGGCCCAGAGCGATCGACAGGACCCGATTGGAGCCCAGCCGCAAGGCCGGCGAGAGGGGGGTGTGCAGTCGGAGACTGCCGTCACAGAAGTAGGAATCCCGCACCCGCACGGCGGGAAACAGAAAGGGAATGGCAGCGGAGGCGAGCGCGTGCGCGGGTCCGATGCGCGATGGACGCGCCACGAGCTGCGGATCGCGGGTCCAGCTCGGAACCTCGCGCTCGCGATTGTCGACGAACACCACCGTGCGACCGGAGGCGATCTCCGTTGCGGCGACGCAGAGGGTACCGAACGTGCCGCGGCGCACGTTGCGACGCAGTCGCCGCCACGGAATCTCGTCGATGACGAGCTTCTCGAGGGGCTCGGTGTTGAAGAGCCCGTGGATCCGATCCGCCTTGGTCTCCGATCCGACCGACATCCCCGTCGCGAATCCGAGCAGCGTGCGCGTGAAGCTGAGAGCGTCCGACGCACCGAAGCGATAGACGGACGAGAACGACATGTCGCGCCACAACTGTGTCAGCCGACGAACCCCGGCGGGGGGATCGTCGGAGTATGCCGCCAGGTGGCAGGCGTGCACCGCACCGACGGATGTCCCCGAGTAGATGTCTATCCGGGGGACGAAGCCCAGGCGCTGCGGGAGCTCCCCTCGCACGAACTGCAGCACCCCCGCCTCGTAGGCCCCGCGCGCGCCGCCGCCCGAGAGCACCAGGGCGCGGCGAATCCCCTCACGCGGCTCCTCGAGCGGAATCTCCCCCTTCACGACCTGAGGATGCCGCGCCGATCGCCGGACGCCAGATCCCCCGATCGCGAAGGAAAGGGCGGAAAAGCTCCAAAGCCGCTCGGGCCGGGAGTATGATGGCCGCCTTCGCGAGATTGGATTCGACCGAACCCGAGGCGATCGGGGCGCAGGAGGACAGCATGGCGTGGGACTTTTCGACCGAGCCGGAGTTCCAGGAGCAGCTCGACTGGGTGGATGAGTTCGTGAGGGAGGAGTGCGAGCCCCTGGACATGATGTTCCCCGGCGCCGCCAAGTCGAAGAACCCGGCTCTGAAGCGGCTCGTCGACCCGCTCAAGCAGCAGACCAGGGAGCGCGGGCTCTGGGGTCTCTTCCTCGACCAGGAGCTGGGCGGTCCGGGCTTCGGGCAGCTCAAGCTCGCCCTCCTGAACGAGATCCTCGGCCGCTCGGGTTCGGCCCCCGTGATCTTCGGCACGCAGGGGCCCGACACCGGGAACATGGAGATCCTGGCCGCCTACGGCACGGAGGAGCAGAAGAAGAAGTACCTGGAGCCCCTCTTCAACCAGGAGATCTGGTCGGCCTACTCGATGACCGAGCCACAGGGCGGCTCGGATCCGAACCTGTTCAAGACGCACGCCAACAAGGACGGGAACGAGTACGTCATCAACGGCGAGAAGTGGTTCACGAGCTTCGGACAGCAGGCGGACATCCTGATCGTCATGTGCAACAACGGGATGTTCATCGTGGAGCAGGGCACGCCGGGTCTCGAGTACCAGCGCGGCGCGGACTACCACGCACACATCGTGTACAACAACGTGCGCGTCCCGGCCGAGAACCTGCTGGGCCCCTACGGCCAGTCCCGGCAGGTCGCGCAGCGTCGCCTCGGCGGCGGGCGCATCCACCACGCGATGCGCACCATCGCCCAGTGCAAGACGGCATTCGACGCGATGTGCG
>JAUXJB010000110.1 GCA_030624945.1 Deltaproteobacteria bacterium
CGGCACTCGCCGGCATTATTGCAGGTCTGCTCCTCGCACGTGGTAACATGCTTCCGGGCATGGTCAGCGAGAACCTCACCACCCTTCGAGAGCACCTGACCGCGAAGAAGTTGCAGCTCGCGGATGCGGCCGCGCTGATCGACGTCATTTGCGCAGTGGCCCTGGCGGGGAAGTCGATCGCGCGCAAGGTGCGGCGCGCACGCATCGAGGACGTGCTGGGCGAGGCCGGCGCGGAGAACATTCACGGCGAGACCCAGCAGAAGCTCGACGTACTCTCGAACGAGATCCTGCTCCACTGTCTGTCCCGCTGCCCGAGCGTCGCTATCTGCGCGTCCGAGGAAGAGGACGTGCCGGTGGTTGTGCGCAATCGCGCGGACGGCGGAAAGTTCTGCGTGGCGTTCGACCCGCTCGACGGTTCGTCGAATATCGACGTGGCCGTCAGCGTGGGGACCATCTTCGGCGTGCTGCCAAACGACGACGACTCGATTCTGCAGCGCGGCGATCGTCAGCTCGCGGCGGGCTACATCGTGTACGGCTCCTCCGTGCTGATGGTGCTGACACTCGGGGACGGCGTCGACATGTTCGTGCTCGACCCCGAGCTCGGCGACTTCGTGCTCGTCGAGGAGGGTCTTGTGATGCCCGCGGCCAAGAAGATCTACTCGATCAACGAGGCCTACCGCGACGAGTTTCCCGAGGGCTTCCGGCGATATCTCGACCAGGCGCACGCAAGTGGCTATTCGAGCCGCTACATCGGCTCGATGGTCGGCGACGTGCATCGCACCCTGATCAAGGGCGGTGTCTTCCTCTACCCGCCGACGCAGAAAGCTCCCGCTGGCAAGCTGCGCCTGCTCTACGAGGGAAACCCGATGGCGCTGCTCGTCGAGCAGGCGGGCGGCACGGCCACGACGGGCTCGGCTCGGATCCTGGACATCCTGCCCGACGACCTACATCAGCGCGTGCCGGTCATCCTCGGCTCCACCGAAGAGGTCGATCAGGTCCTTAAGAGCCTCTAGCAGGTCCAGGACCCGCTCATTGGGACCGCTTGCCCACGTAGCGCGGAGATCACGCTATCACGGGGAATCCCGTAGCGAGGCGAGGTGGTTCTGCGCGAGCATGCCGCCGTCGACGACCAGCACGGCCCCGTTGATGTACGAGGACGCGGGTAGAACGAGGTGGAGTGTCGCCTGCGCGACCTCCTCGGGTCGCCCGTAGCGGCGCAGGGGCACCTTGCGGCGCGCGAACACATCCTTGGCATCTGCGGGGATCGCGGCCGTCATCCCGGTGTGAATCGGACCCGGGCAGATGCAGTTCACGGTCACCCCCTGTGCGCCCAGCTCGACCGCGAGCCCGCGCGTCAGGCCGATCACTCCGTGTTTGCTGGCCGTGTATGGGCTGCCATGGGCGGTCGCACCCAATCCATCCGTGGAGGCTACGTTGACGATGCGGCCCGCGCCGCCGCGCTTGAGATGGGGCAGGCACGCGCGAATGGTGCGCATGTGAGCCGTGAGATTGACGGCGAGCGTCCGTTCCCACTTCTCCTCGTAGTCCTCGGCGTCCACCGGCGAGGGCTGGCTGATGCCGGCGTTGTTCACCAGGATGTCCAGGCCACCGAAGCGCTCGACCACCTCTGCCACCACGGATTCGATCTCGGCGCGGTCGCTGACGTCGAGCAGCCAGCCGCAGGCTTCGCCCCCGGCGCCCTCTATCTCCTCCGTCACTCTCTTCACGCCGTCGGCGGCCAGATCGGTGACCGCGACGCGCGCGCCCTCATCGGCGAAGAGGTGGGCGGTGGCCCGGCCCATGCCGCTCGCCGCCCCCGTCACCAGCGCCACCTTGCCGCGTATCGAGCGGCTGAGTTCCGTCAATCCGGCCATGATCTTCCCCTCCGTTTCGGAGCGACTACCAGCCCGCCAGGACGGCTGCCCTCTCGCGATGCACTGCGGGCGCGCCGAGGAAGGCGCGGTCGAACATCGCCCGCTTGAAGAGGATCTGGACGTCGCACTCCCAGGTAAAGCCGATCCCGCCGTGTGCCTCGACCGTATCCCGCGCGGTTTGCATGAAGACGGACGTGGCGTGGGCCTTGGTGAGCGCGGCCGTGCGTTCGGACTCGTCCGGGATCTTGTCGAAGGCGTGCGCCGCGTACCAGCACAGGAAGCGGACCGGGTCGACCCTGATCGCCATGTTGGCGAGCTGGTGCTTGATCCCCTGGAAGTGGCCGATGGTCACCCCGAACTGCTGGCGCGTGTTGGCGTAGTCTACGGCCATCTCGAGACAGCGCGCCGCACCGCCGTAGGCGTCGGCCGCCAGCAGGATCAGGCCGGCGTCGCGAACGCGCCCGGAGGCCCGCTGACCGTCCGGCAAGATCTCACAGTGCGCGCCGTCGAAGATCAGGTCGTCGAGGCGTCGGGTGCGGTCCGCACCGTCGACCGGTTCCGTCTCGACGCCGCCCCCGGATCGTTCCACGAGGGCCAGCCCACCATCGGCGGTGCCGACGACGATCAGATCGGCGATCGAGCCGTAGGGCACGTGCTTCTTCGCCCCGCTGAGCGTCCCGTTCGCCTGCAGGGTCCATTCCTCGGGCTGCCAGCTGGATCCCTCCTCGGCGAACGCGACGCTGCCGATCGCATCTCCCATCGCCAGTCTGGGGAGCCATGTCTTCTTCTGCTCGTCGCTCCCGCCCAGCAGCACGGCCAGCCCCGCCAGCGAGTGTCCGAAGAAGGGCCCCGGCAGCGCGCCGTTTCCGAGCGTCTCGGAGACGAGCGCGAGGTCGAGCAGCTCGAGCCCCGCGCCGCCGAACTCCTCCGGGATCGCGGTGCCAGCCAGCCCCACCTCGATCAGGGACTTCCAGAGTTCGGGGTCGTGACCGGAATCGCCCTCGAAGATCTCGCGCACCCGCGCGAGCGGACACTCGTTCTCTACGAGCTGGCGAACCATCCCTTGCAGGAGCTCTTGCTCTTCGGAGATGTCGAACTCCACGCTTATTTGCCCCTCTGCGCGGCCGCATCGCGGGGCAAGCCCAGTCCCCGCTCGCCGATGATGTTGCGCTGGATGTTCGAGCTGCCCGCCGCGATCGCCCCGGCCAGAGAGCCCATGTACGTCGTGACCCAGGCCCCATTGTCTTGCGGACCGTCGGGGCGGCCCATCTCGCTGGCCGCGCCCCCCGCCAGGAGGCCGTCGTCGCCGATCAGCTCCATGCCGAGCTTGGCGACCTCCTGGCCTATGTCCGAGCGGATCAGCTTGGCCATCAGCTGGATCCGCCCCGGGTCCTGTCCCTTGATGTCCTTGGTCGCGCGGTAGCGGAGCGAGTACTCGTTTGCCAGCATGAAGCCCTCGACCTCCGCCAGCTTCTGGCGGATCTCGGGGTCCTCGATCGCCGGTCGGCCGTTCCGCGTCGAGCGCCGGGCCAGGTCTACGAGCGCCGGAAGCTGACTGGTCGCCTGTCCGACGTTGATCAAACCGCTGCGCTCGTGTTTGAGCGTCGTGCGCGAGACGAGCCAACCCTCCCCGCGCTTGCCGACGATCCAATCCCTGGGCGTCCTGGCGTCGGTGAAGAAGACCTCGTTGAAGCCGGAGTTTCCGGTCATCTGCTTGAGCGGGCGGACCTCGACACCCGGCTGGTGCATGTCGATCAGCAGATAGGAGATCCCGGCGTGCTTCGGCTGCTCGGGCTCGGTGCGCACCAGGCAAAAACAGTAGTCCGCGAACTGGGCTCCGGTCGTCCAGATCTTCTGGCCGTTGATCAGCCACTCGTCGCCGACCAGCTCTCCCTTCGTCTGGAGCGAGGCGAGATCGCTACCCGAGCCCGGCTCGCTGTAGCCCTGACACCAGCGGATGTGGCCGCGTATGGTCGGCTTGATGAACTTCTCCTTCTGCCACTCCTCTCCCCGCTCGAGCAGGGTCGGGACGAGTAGGCTGACCCCGCCTCCCAGCAGATCCATCGGCGCGCCCGCCCTCCGGAACTCCTCGCCGATGACGGCGGCCTTGCTGGAGTCGGCCTCCTGCTCCGATCCTCCGTACTTCCTCGGAATCGACCGGGACAGGTATCCTGCCTCGACGCCCCTCTCGCGGAAGCGATCGATCTGCTCGTTCTGCGGCAGCTGGGCTTCGTCGCCCCTGGGCGGCCAGCTCTCTGCGAGGAACGCCTGTACCTCGCGGCGAAATTCCTCGTACTCCTCGCCGTAGCTCAGGTCCATCCGGACTCCTCCTCGCTGTGGGCTTGCTAGGAGGGATCGCCCTCTCGGATCAGCAGGTAATCGCCCGCGTCGTCCACGCGGGCCTCCCAGCTCGGGTACACCACGATCGTCGTGAAGGTCTCCTCCACGATGGCGGGGCTCTGGATGCGGTCGCCGGGTCGGAGGTCTGGACCCCAGTAGACGCCCGTCTCCTGGTAGCCGGTGCCCAGGTTGGCGCGGCGTGTCCGGATCGGCGAAACGTCCCGCGGGGTCGCCGAGAAGCCGCTGCCAAACGTGGGCTTCGGGATGTCCGCCCAGGCCACGAGCCGTACGCCGGTGATCTCGGGCTCCTCCGCCGTTCGCGAGTGCCCATACTCGTCGAGGTGTCGCTGGTGAAAGCGCTCGATCATTCGCTCTGGCAGCGCGTTGTCCACGAACGAGAGGTCGCGCGGGCCGCGGTTCTCGACGACGTCTACGGCGAGTGCCCAGTTCTGACCCGGGTAGCGCAAGCTTAGCTGGTAGCGCGCGGTGATCGCGTCGCGCTGGAAGCCCGCAGCCACGAGATAATGCTCTGCCCGCTCGTCCAGTGCCCCCCAGAGCTCGCGCAGTCGATCGAGATCGGCGGTGTGGGCTGGCGTCAGGTAGGAGCGCTCCTCGTCGATCGAGGGCAGCGCGGCCAGGGCCCCCAGCGCCGAGAAAGTGGGCGACGCCTTGGGCACCAGCACGCGGTCGATGTTGAGATCCTGCGCCTGGATGGCGGCGAACATGGGACCGTTGCCGCCGTAGGCCAGCATCACGAGATCCCGTGGATCGGTGCCCTTCTCGGCGGTGAGGCGCTGGACGGCCTGCGTCATGTTGGCGTTCACGACCCGCCAGCTGTCGAAGGCCGCCTCCTCCACGGAGCAGCCCATCGGGCCGGCCACGAACTTCTCGAAGGCCTCGTCCACGCCCTTGCGCGTGAGCTGGAAGCTCCCGCCCGCGAACTCGGCCTCCTCCGAGAGGAGACCGAGCACCAGGTTGGCGTCGGTCACCGTCGGTCGGCTGCCTCCGCGTCCGTAGCAGACCGGACCGGGATCGGCGCCCGCGCTCTCGGGGCCCACCTGGAGTGCGCTCTTCACGACCTGGCAGATCGAGCCACCGCCGGCGCCCAGGGTCTCGACGTTCACCATGGGCAGGCCGACCAGGTAGCGGTGGTGCCAGTTCCAGCCGGCCTCGGCGGGAGCCTTGCCGTCCAGGACGACGGAGACGTCGTAGCTCGTCCCGCCCATGTCCACGCACAGCAGGTCCGGAGCCTGCTTGGCCATGCCGATCTGGGCTCCCCCGATCACCCCGCCCGCCGGACCCGATGCCAGGATCCGCGCCGCGCTCCCGCGCAGATACTCGCGCGTCATCACACCGCCGCTCGACTGGACGACGAGCAGCTCGTGCTTGTAGCCCGCCTCGTGCAGCCGTTCGGTCAGACGGTTCAGGTAGCCCGAGACGCGCGGCCCGATGTAGGCGTTCACCACGGTCGTGCTGGTGCGCTCGAACTCCGGCGCCTTGGGCATCACCTCATGAGAGAGGGAGAGCTCGGCA
>JAUXJB010000199.1 GCA_030624945.1 Deltaproteobacteria bacterium
CTCCCAGGTCCCGTCGGCGTTCCGCTCGACGCGCAGCCGGGCACCGTCGACGAGCAGGCGGCTCAGGCGCAGGCTCCCGAACAGCAGGGGCAGCAGTCGCGGACGGGCCGAGGCGGGAGGGACCTCGAGGCGTGCGCCGTTCGGGGAAGGCCACACCCGGATGTCGAACGCCTGGATTTCGATCCCGAGGCCGAGGTGGACCCGGAGGCTCCCGATGGAGACGGGGCTCCCGATCGCTCGGGTGAGCTGCTCCTCGGCTTCGGTGAGCAGGCGCTCGGACCAAAGGCGAGTGGAGATGCTGAAGCCGACGGCCGCCGTCGCGATAAAGAGCGCTAGGCCCGCGGCGATGCTGGCAATCGCTCGGTGCACGGAATCCCCTGGGAGGGCGGAAGATCTAACCGGTTATCGGCGGGCCGGGCTGCGAGACCTTACACCCCGTTCGAGGGCTTCCAGCGGCCGTTGGCCCCGGCCCGCGCGTTGCGCATCTGCTGCCGGTCGACGAACCCAACCTTCGCTTCGCCGACGCTGCGTGCATGTGCGCTCGGGCCGCGTATCTCGGGATGGCGCCAGCGCTTGCACCCGTGCGGGCCCGGATTCGGACTGGGCCGCCAAGCACGCATTCTTCCTAAAGAAATTCGCCGTTCGGTCGAAACGCTGCCTGGAAGACACGAGCGCGTGGATGCGCGTCGGGATTCGAGTGACCAGGGAGTGCGACGTCATGGAAACGAATGGGGGCAGCGCGAGTCGGATGAATCGGGTGCGGGAGATGCGCGAGAACCGACTGATGACCCAGGCCCAGCTCGCTCGCAAGGCCAAGGTTGCGCTCCGGACCATCCATAGCGTCGAGAAGGGCATGAACTGTCGCATGGATACCAAGCGCAAGATCCTTCTCGCGCTCGGGCTTCGCTTCGAGGACAAGGACCAGGTATTCCCGCCGCGCCAGCGGCAGGATCGCCCGGGTTTCGTCCCGCAGTACTGATTCGGCAAGCTCCCGCGAGCGCCCCGGCGGACATCGCGGGTCCTCGTCCCGCTCCCTCTCGATTCCTGATTCCCGAGAAACTTCGGTACCATACGTACGCGTGGGGGCTCCAGCTCGCCCGAGGGGGAGGGTCATTCCCGATCGCGTCACACTCCTGGCAGACGTTGCCGAGATCGTCTCACGGTCCCACGACCTGGACGAGACCCTGAGCAACGTCGTCGACCTGGTGGCCAAGCGACTCGACACGGACGTCTGCTCCCTGTATCTGCTGGCGGGTCCCGAGTTCCGGCGCCTGCGCCTCAGCGCCACGGTGGGTCTGTTCAAGGAGGCGGTCGGTCGCGTGGAGCTTCGCTTCGGCGAAGGTCTCATCGGTCTGGCGGCCGAACGCCGCGAGCCGGTCGTCATCGAGCGCGCACGCGAGCATCCGGAGTACCGCTACTTCCCCGAGACGGGCGAGGAGCGCTTCGAGTCGCTGATGGCCGTGCCGCTGATCGTGCGGGGCGTACCGATCGGAGTGCTCGCCGTCCAGACGCGGGTTCGGCGGAGCTTCGAAGATCGGGACGTCGAGGCGTTCCAGACCTGCGCCCAGCTGATCGCCCCGGTCGTGATGAACGCGCAGCTGCTGGCGCTGGTGGGCGAGAGCGAAGAGCAGCGAGCGATCGCCACTCGAGGGCTCGCTGTCACCGGAGTCCCGGTGGCCGACCGCGAGGTCTCCAGAGCCGACAGCGGCGTCGAGTTTCGTGGCATGCCCACGGTGCGCGGGATCGCCATCGGCCCCGTCTGCCGGTTGCCCGACACCCTCGATCTGGGGCGCCTCGAGTACACCCCGAACTCGGATCCGACCCAGGAGGAGAACGATCTGCTGAGCGCGCTGCAGGAGGCGAGGCGGGTCGTCGACGACATGAGCGAGGATCTCGGCGAGCAGTTCGGCCCCGAGTTCGCAGCCGTCTTCCACACCCACATCCAGATACTCGAGGACAAGGGCTTCGTCGCGAAGCTCCGCGTGGAAGTCCGATCGACCGGCAACGCCCTCGAGGCGCTGCGCAACGTCCTCGCCGCCTACCGCAAGACCTTCGAGCGCATCGAGGACGCCTACTTCCGCGAGCGTGTGGACGACGTCGAAGACGTCGGGCGGCGCGTGATGGAGCAGCTCCTGGGCGTCCGCCAGCACACGATCGGGCTCACCGAGGGCTCGATCGTCGTGATGGACACCATCCTGCCGGGGCACTTCGCTCGCCTCGAGATGGACAAGGTCGCGGCCATCGTCGCGGAGCACGGCGGCCCAACGTCGCACGGGGCGATCTTTGCGCGGACCCTGGAGATCCCCGCCGTCACGGGTGTGCCGGGAATCCTGGCGGCCGCGCGTCCGGGCGAGACCGCCATCGTCGACGGCAGCGACGGTCGCGTGCACCTCTCTCCCGACGAACGGCTCGTGTCCGAGTACCGGCGAGCCCAACAGCGCTACGCCATCGTCGTGGAGCACCTCGACGCGCTGCGCGATCGACCCGGGCAGACGCGAGACGGCCGACGCATCGCCCTCACGGCGAACGTGGGGCTGTGGAGCGACCTGCGTCTCGTCGAGCAGCACGGCGCGGAGGGGATCGGCCTGTTCCGGACCGAGCTGCTCGCCTTCGCCCACGGCGGGTTTCCGGAGGAGGAGGAGCAGGCGCAGCTCTACGAACGTGTGGCCAAGGTCATGGCGCCGCGGCCGGTGACGATTCGGACCCTCGACCTCGGCGGCGAAAAGGAGATCGAGAGCCTCGGCGTGGGCCACGAGGAGAACCCCCAGCTCGGCTGCCGCTCGATCCGGCTCAGCCTCCGCAACGAACGCACGTTCCGGGCCCAGCTGCGCGCCATGTTGCGGGCGAGCGCCCACGGGAACGTGCGGTTGCTGCTCCCCATGATTACCTCGCTCTACGAGCTGAGACGCGCCCGGAGCATCCTGGAGGAGGTCAAGGACGAGCTCGCACGGGCGCGGATTCCCTTCGACGCCGACATCCCGGTCGGCGTGATGGTGGAGGTACCCTCGGCGGCGCTGACCGCGGATGTGCTGGCCCGCGAGTGCGACTTCTTCAGCATCGGCACCAACGACCTGACGCAGTACACGCTGGCCGTCGACCGAGGGAACGAACACGTTGCGCATCTCTACGATCCGCTGCATCCGGCGGTTCTCGCCCTGATCGACGGCAGCGTCCGCGCCGCCGCGCGGGCCGAGATTCCCGTGTCTGTCTGCGGCGAGATGGTCAGCAACCCGCTCGCGGTTCCGCTGCTCGTGGGGCTGGGCCTCGAGGAGCTCTCGGGCGCGCCGAGCGCGGTACCCGTCGTGAAGGAGATCGTTCACGCGCTGGACTCGGGCCTTGCGGCGGCGGACGTGCGGGCGGCGCGGGAGGCGGGGACGGCGCAGGAGGTGCAGGCCATCGGCGCCGCCCGTCTGCGGCAGTCCGGCCTGCTGGAGCACCCCGACATCGGCTCCTGGCTGCGCCCCATCGTCGAGAAGGCGGAGAACGGCGCCGCGAGCGACGCGCGCTAGTTGGCCCATCTTTCCTACTCGCGCGGCCTTCGGCCTTACGGGCCGACGCGCAGCGAGCCGAAGGTGCCCAAGGCCGAAAGGCCGCGGGAGTAGCAGATAGGGGCGCCCGAGCGCGAGCGATCAGCGAGCGCCAGGCCCGGCTGGGCTGGCTCCAGCGCCCGCCGGCTTCTTCGACCGGCCGGTGAGCAGGTGGAGGAACTGGATGGCGCCCAGCGTCCCATCCCGGGTCGCTTCGA
>JAUXJB010000276.1 GCA_030624945.1 Deltaproteobacteria bacterium
AGCAGAGAGCCGTCATCGCGTACGCGGAACGCTCCCCCTTTCTCTCCGAGGAGCGCGCGCTCGAGCTGGCCTCGATTCCCGAGCCGCTCCTGCAAGGCGATGATCCCCGGCACCGACTCTTCCGCATAGCGGCCTGGCTCTCTGGACCCGGGCGCGCGGGGACGAGCGCATGAGGCAGCTCTTCTTCGAGGAGCGGCGGGAACCTCGCTGGGTTCGGCTCGCCGAGATTCTCGACGGTCTCGACTCCGGCGCAAAGGTCGACACCAGCGACTTTCCGAGCCTCTACAGGCAGCTGTGTCAGGATCTCGCCCTGGCCCGCGACCGCCAGTTCGGCGGACACCTGATCGATCGGCTCAACGCGCTCGCGCTGCGCGGCCACCAATGGCTGTACCAGGCACGTGTGCGTAGCTCGCCCCGCGCGCTGCAATTTCTCGCGAGGGACTTTCCGCGCGCCGTGCGCGAGGAGTGGCGCATCTTCTCCTTCATGTTGTTCCTGTTCGCGGGCTCCGCCGTGAGTCTGGCGGCGCTCCTGCAGGCGAACCCCGATCTGGTGCACAGCTTCGTCGGGCAAGAGCAGCTGCGCGAGTTGGAGGGCATGTACGATCCGAGTGGGGGGCGCGTCGGTGTGCCTCGCGGGTACGACGACGACGTCATGATGTTCGGCTACTACATACTGAACAACGTCGGGATCGCCTTTCGGACCTTCGCCAGCGGGCTCTTGTTCGGCGTCGGAAGCCTCTTCTTCGTCGCCTTCAACGGGGCCTTTCTGGGACTCGTGGGCGGGCACCTGACGAACCTCGGCTACGGGTCGACCTTTTACCCGTTCGTGATCGGGCACTCCTCCTTCGAGCTGACGGCGATCGTCCTCTCGGGGGTCGCGGGGATGAAGCTCGGCATGGCGCTGCTCTCGCCCGGACCGCGCAGCCGGACGCAGGCATTGCGTCACGCGCTTCCACGCGGCATGCAGATCCTCTACGGAGCCGCCGTCATGCTGCTCCTGGCGGCCGGCGTCGAGGCCTTCTGGTCGAGCGGCGCCCTGTTCCCCGCAGAGGCCAAGTTCGCCGTGGGGGCGCTGCTCTGGATCGGGCTGGCAGCCTACCTGCTGGGGGCGGGGCGGTCCGATGCAACCTGAGAACATCCGCATCTCGCTCCGGCCCCGGGGCGGCTGGGAGGCGATCGACCTGGGCTTCCGCATGGCTCGGGTGTGGTGGCGCCCGCTCTTCGGTGCATGGCTGGCGGTCGTGGTACCGACGGCGCTCCTGCTCAACATCGTGTTCTGGGACTCGCTGTGGATCGCCGCCGTTCTCACCTGGTGGCTCAAGCCCTTGTTCGATCGCGTGGCTCTCTCCGTCCTGAGCGAGGCGTTGTTCGGGCGCGTTCCGCGTCTGGGCGAGACGCTTCGAAAGCTGCCGAGCTTGCTACGCACGGGGCTCGTAGGCTCTCTCACCCTCTACCGCCTATCGCCCATGCGCTCGCTCGTGCTCCCGGTGCTGCAGCTCGAAGGTCTGCGAGGCCGCGGCCGGCGCGCGCGCGCACGGCTGCTGGTCGGGCGGGAGCTCAATCTGGGATTCGGGCTGATCCTGGCCTGCCTCCATTTCGAGCTCCTGGTCGCCTGTCTGGGACTGCTGTCGCTGATCTGGATCTTCCTGCCAGCCGGCTTCGGCCCGAGCCTTTGGGACCTCGTCTCGGGCTGGTTTGTCGGCCAGTCGCGCGGGACGGTCGCCCTCGGCAACGGCGTGTTGGTGCTGGCCATGAGCGCGATCGAGCCCTTCTACGTGGCGGGGGGCTTCTCGGCCTACGTCAACCGCCGCGTCTACCTGGAGGGTTGGGACATCGAGCTCGAGTTCCGGAAGCTGGCGCGACGCGGCGCATCCCCGACCCGCCGGGTTGCGTTGCTCCTCGCCCTTGCCGCGGTCTTGCTCGGCGCGCCGGAGGGGCGCGCGAACGGGTGTTCGGAGGAGCCCCGGGCGGCCAAGGCCTGCATCGAGTCCGTGATGGCGTCGCCCGAGTTCTCGACCCTCCGCAGCGTCGAGCTCTGGGTTCCCAAGGGTGCGCCCGCAGCGGAAGAGGGTGCGCGTGGAACGCCCTCGGGAATGTCGGAGCTCGGTGAGCTACTGGCCCTGCTGTTTCAGGTCGGATTGTGGGTGGCCGCAGCCCTGGTTCTGGTCGGCTTGGTGCGCCGGCTGCTGCGGCGGTCCACCGACGCGGGGCGGGCTCCGGACGATGCCTCGGAGCGTCCGGAGGTGGCGCTGGGCGCCGCAGCGAG
>JAUXJB010000142.1 GCA_030624945.1 Deltaproteobacteria bacterium
CCGGTAGTAATCGACGCGGTCCAGGATCCGGGCGAGCGCCTTGATCTCTTCTTCGGTCATGGGAGCCTTAGCGGTCTTTGTCGTCGTTCCGGTCGGAAGCTCCGGTAGGGGGGGGCTTTGCCTGAGGCTCCTCGAGGTCCAGGATTCGCCCACCGGCCTGGCGGGCTTCCTCGGGCTCCTCGCTGGCGAGGTCCCCATCGATCGAGCCGAACAGCTCGTCCGGTTCCTGCGTCGCCTCCTGGATGGACGAGCCCGAGCTCATGCTCACGATCTCGCCGTCTTCGTCGTCGCCGAGGTCGAGGATCAGCCCGTCGGGGCTCTCCAGGGCGGGCGGCGACTTCGGGACAGCCAGTTCCGGCGCTCCGGGACCGGGCTGATGGCCGTGCGCCGCGTCCGATGCCCGGCCCCGGGTGATGATGTGGTCGATCTCTTCCTCCGAGAGCCCGCCGGACATGGTCACGGTCGTCGACTGCGCAGCACCGGTGGCGGGATCGAGCGCGCGCACGTTCACGATTCCCTCCGTGCTGATCTCGAAGGTGACCTCGATCTGCACGACGCCGCGCGGCCCCGGCTCGAACCCGCTGAACTCGAACTCGCCGAGCAGCTCGTTGCCCTCGGTCGCGCGGGATTCGCCCTGATAAATCTTGACGGCGATCGCTTCCTGGAAATCTCGCGCGGTCGTGAAGGTACGCGTGTGGTCGATGGGCACGGGGCTGTTCCGCTCGATGATCGGTTCCGTCATGTCGCCGGCGATGCCCAGCCGCAACGTCAGCGGTGTGACGTCGAGGAGATAGGTGCTGCTCTGGGAGGAGGCGAGCGAATCCGCGTGGATTGCGGCGCCGAGTGCCACCACCTCGTCGGGGTTGATACCGCTCTCCGGTGCTCTCTGGAAATAGGCCTCCACCGCCTCGCGGATGGTGGGCAGTCGTGTCGGTCCACCGACCAGGACCACGGCGTCGATGTCGCGGTTGGTGAGGCCGGCGTCCTGCATGGCCTCGTCGCAGACCTTGAAGGTGCGCTGGATCAGGTCGCTGACCAGCTCGTTGAAGGCCTCGAGCGTGATCTCGTGCTCGACGCCGATCTGGCGTCCGTTGACCTCCGCGAGGTCCGTGATCGAGACCTGGGTGGAATCGTTCTCCGAGAGCTCGATCTTTGCCCGTTCGGCGGCCTGCTTGAGCCTCTCGAAGGCGACCGGATCGCTGCGCAGGTTGATGTCTTCCTCGGCCTGTACCTTGTCGGCCAACAGGTCGATCAGGCGGTCGTCGAAGTCGTCGCCACCGAGAAAGGTGTCGCCGCAGGTCGACAGGACCTCATAGACATCGCGACCGATCTCGAGAACCGAGATGTCGAAGGTGCCCCCGCCGAAGTCGTAGATGACGACCTTCTGCACCAGGTCCCGACCGTAGCCGTAGGCGAGGGCTGCGGCGGTGGGCTCGTTCAGGATCCGCAGGACGTCCAGGCCGGCGATACGCCCCGCGTCCTTGGTGGCCTGGCGCTGGTTGTCGTTGAAATACGCCGGCACGGTGATGACGGCCCTTGTCACCTCCGAGCCCAGCTCCCGTTCCGCGATCTCCTTCATCTCCTTGAGCACAAAAGCCGAGATCTCGGGCAGGCTGTACTGCTCCTGCCGGATCTGAATCCGGACGCTGTGGTTCTCGCCCGGGACGATCTCGTAGTTGCAGATGGCGCGGGCCTTGCGCAGCTCCTCGCTGAAGTAGAAGCGTCCGATCAGGCGCTTTGCGGAGCACACGGTGTGCTTGGGGTCCAGGATGATCTGCGCCTTGGCCTGGTTGCCGACCTCGATGCTCCCGTCCTCCCGGAACGCGACGACCGAAGCCGTGGTTCTCTCACCCAGGCTGCTGGGCAGGACGCGTGGCTTCGTTCCAGCGATGGTGGCGACGCACGAGTTGCTCGTGCCCAGATCGATTCCGATGGTGAACTCTTTGCTCATCCTCGCCTCCGAGGCCAAAACGCTTCTGGCTCGTGCCCTCCCATCGGCACTCCGCCGCGGCGGGTTTACGGCGATCTCGGCCACTCAGTCGAAAGCAGATTGACCCCCCATTCCTCCGGTGTTATTTCGGGAATCATGTCCGGGCACTCGAAATGGTCGACCATCAAGCGCAAGAAGGGCGCCAAGGACACCAAGCGCGGCAAGGTCTTCACGCAGTTGATCCGGGAGATCAGCATCGCCGCACGGCTGGGAGGTGGCGATCCCCATGCGAACCCGCGTCTGCGCCTGGCGATGGGGAAGGCGCGTGCGACCAACATGCCCAAGGAGAACATCGAACGAGCGATCAAGAAGGGGACGGGCGAGCTCGAGGGCGAGTCCTACGAGGAGATTCGCTACGAGGGCTACGGCCCCGCGGGGGTCGCGGTCATCGTCGACACGCTCACGGACAACCGCAATCGCACCGTGGGGGAGGTGCGGCAGATCTTCAGCAAGCACGCCGGAAATCTGGGTGCCTCGGGGTGCGTCGCCTACTTGTTCGATCGGGCGGGGGTGCTCGAGCTGGACCGCGAGGGACTGGACGCGGAGGCGCTCATGGAGGCGGCCATCGAGGCGGGCGCGGAGGATGTGATCGAGGACGAGGAGACGGTCCGCGTCCAGACTGCCCCCGAGGACTTTGCCGGGGTCAAGGAAGCGCTCGAGGCCACGGGGTTCCACGCCGCGAGCGCCGAGATCCAGATGCTCCCCCAGACGACGGTCACCGTCGCCGGAAAAGACGCACAGACCGTCTTGAAGCTGTTCGAGGCCCTCGACGAGCACGAGGACGTGCGGGGCGTCTACGCCAACTTCGATATCTCGGAGGAAGAGCTGCAGAAAGCTGCCGAGGCCGGCTGACACGTGCGCTAGACTTGCACCGGCCGCCCTCGCGCGCGGCCGGAATACGGGGGTGAGCGTGCGCGTACTCGGCATCGATCCGGGCTCTCGAAGGACGGGCTGGGGCGTCGTCGATCTCGAGGGCTCCCGCCTCCGGCGCTTCCGGAGCGGCGTGATCCGGGCCGATGGCTCCGACCTGGCCGAGCGTCTCGCCCGCGTCCACCGCGACATCTCCGAGGTCATCGCTCTCTGCAGGCCCGACTCGGCAGCGCTGGAGTCGGTGTTCACGCACCGCAATCCGCGCTCCGCGATCCTGCTGGGGCATGCCCGGGGTGTCGCGCTGGCCGCGTGCGGCCTTGCGGGCCTGCACGCGGCGGAGTACGCGCCGGCCCGCGTCAAGCTCGCCGTGAGCGGCTATGGCAGGGCGGACAAGGCCCAGGTGCAGCAGATGGTCCAACGTCTACTCCGTCTCGACGTCCTGCCGGGTCCGGACGAGGCGGACGCGCTGGCCGTGTCGATCTGCCACTCGCTGGAGCGGCGCTCGTCCGCGGCCGTGGCGCTCGCGCAGCGGGAGCGGCGCGCGTGATCGCGCGCCTCGAGGGGGTGCTGGCGGAGAAAGCGCCCGACTCCCTCGTCCTCGATATCGGGGGCGTGGGGTACGACGTGCGGGTGCCGCTGTCGACCTTTCTCGAGCTGCCCGATCCGGGCAAGGTGGTGCGCCTCGAGATCCACACGCACGTTCGCGAGGACATCTTCCAGCTCTACGGCTTTCAAACCGCCGAGGAGCGGCTCGCGTTCCGACTGCTGATCGGGATCAGCGGCGTCGGTCCGCGGCTGGCCCTGGCGATCCTGTCCGGGCTGCCGATCGAGCGGATGCTCCTCGCGATCCGCAAGAGGGATCTCGCACAGCTGACCGGGATTCCCGGGGTCGGTCCGAAGACCGCCGAGCGCATCCTGATCGAGCTGCGCGACAAGATCGCCCAGTTCGAGCTGATCGAGGAGGCGGCGGAGGGGAGCTCCGATGCGGAGGAGGCCACGATCTCCGCGTTGGTCAACCTGGGCTACCCTCGCGGCCACGCGGAGAAGGCCGTCCGACAGGCTCTCGAGCGGGTTCCGGAGGGGTCGCGCGAGTTGGGGGACTTGATCAGGGAGGCCCTGCGTGTCGCGGCCGGATGAGATGCGAAATCCGGCATCCCTGGAATCGGAACGCGCTCTGGACGCGCGCCTGCGGCCCCTCACGCTCGACGAGTTCGTGGGCCAGGAGTCGCTGCGGGAGAACCTCGCGGTCTTCATCCAGGCGGCCCGGGAGCGCGGCGAGCCTCTCGACCACACCCTCTTTCACGGTCCGCCCGGCCTGGGCAAGACCGCGCTGGCGCACGTGATCGCGCGCGAGATGGGAGCGCCACTTCGCGTCACCTCCGGGCCCGTGATCGAGCGCGCCGGGGACCTGGCGGCGGTGCTGACGAACCTCGAGCCCGACGCGGTGCTCTTCATCGATGAGATCCACCGCTTGAACCCGACGGTCGAGGAGATCCTCTACCCCGCCATGGAGGACTACAAGCTCGATCTGATCATCGGTCACGGGCCCTCGGCGCAGAGCGTCAAGATCGACATCCCGCGCTTCACCCTCGTCGGTGCGACGACGCGCGCGGGTTTGCTCAGCTCGCCCCTCCGCGATCGCTTCGGCGTGATCGCCCACCTGCAGTACTACGCACCACCCGAGCTCGTCCAGATCCTGCAGCGCAGCGCGCGCATCCTGGATATCCCGATGGATCTCGAGGGCGCCCGCGAGCTGGCAGGACGATCGCGCGGCACGCCTCGGCTCGCGAACCGTCTGCTGCGCCGCGTGCGCGACTTCGCGGAGGTACGTGGCGACGGTAAGATCACGCTCCCTCAGGCGCGAGAGGCCCTCGACCGCCTGGAGGTCGACGAGGCGGGTTTCGATCGGATGGATCGGCAGATCCTGCTCACCCTGATCGAGAAGTACGCTGGCGGGCCCGTCGGTCTGGAGACCCTGGCGGCGGCAACCGCCGAGGACAAGGGGACCATCGAGGACATCTATGAGCCCTTCTTGATCCAGGAGGGCTATCTCGACCGCACAGCGCGGGGTCGCGTCGCAACGCTACGCGCCTACGAGCACTTCGGGATCGATCCCCAGAGTACCCGCAAGCACACCGCGCAGGCCAAGCTCTTCTGAGTCGTACGGGCTGTCGCACCTGTCGAAGCATGTCGACGGGTGGACACTGCTGGTGGTGAGCAATCGCGAACCCCTGCCCGCCC
>JAUXJB010000164.1 GCA_030624945.1 Deltaproteobacteria bacterium
TACTCGACCAGACCGTTCTTGACGTGCTGCATGAGTGACTGATCGAAGGTCTGCATCCCGTAGGTGGTGAAGCCCTTGGCGATCGAGTCGGTGATCTCTTTCGACATGTCCTTGTCCGCGATGCACTCGCGGATCCGCGCGGTGGCGACCATCACCTCGACCGCCGGAACGCGCCCCTTGGCGTCTGCCCGGGGAACCAATCGCTGGCTGATGATTCCCCTGATGATGCTGGCGAGCTGCAAGCGGACCTGCGCCTGCTGGTGGGGCGGGAAGACCGAGACGATGCGGGTGATGGTCTCGGCCGCGTCGATCGTATGCAGCGTCGACAGCACGAGATGGCCGGTCTCTGCGGCGGTCAGGGCTGTCTCGATCGTCTCGAAATCGCGCATCTCCCCCACCAGGATGACGTCGGGGTCCTGACGCAGGGCGGAGCGGAGAGCCGAGGCGAAGCTGTTCGTATCGACGCCGATCTCCCTCTGATTCACTATCGAGCGCTTGTCACGAATCAGGAACTCGATCGGATCCTCGATCGTGATGATGTTGCAGGTACGGGTCGTGTTGATGCAGTCGATCATGGCCGCCAGCGTTGTCGACTTTCCCGAGCCGGTCGTGCCTGTCACGAGCACCAGGCCGCGCGCCTCCATGCCGATCTTCTCGACGATCTTGGGCAGGTGCAGCTGTTCGATGTTCTTCACGCCAAAGGGAATCACGCGAAAGACGATCCCGACCATGCCGCGCTGCTGGAACGTGTTCACGCGAAAGCGCCCCAGGCCGGCGATCGAGTAGGCCAGGTCGACCTCGTGGTGCTTCTCGAAGTGAGCGCGCTGGCCGGGGGTCATGATCTGGTTGACGATCGAGTTCAGCTGCTCGGGTGTGTTCCGCTCGCCGTTCTTGAGCGGGACCAGCACGCCATCCACGCGGAAGAGCGGCGGCAGACCGGCCTTCAGATGGATATCCGAGGCGTTGCCCTTTATCGCGATCTTGAGGACGTCGTTGAGTTCCATACCCGCCAGACCTGGCGCTACTCCACCGCGCGCAGCATGGGGATGGATCGACGCAAGCCGGGGGAACCTTGAACAGGCTCCGGCGACGATGATCGCGAATGGCGGTCCTGGCCTACTCTTCTTCGGGCGCCGGCTTGCTCAGCTCTCCGACGGGAACCTTGCGTTTGATTCCGGCATGGCTGTACACGAGCTCGGCCATGCGATCGTAGATCTCGGAATGCTCCAGGAGAAAGCGTTTTGCGTTCTCGCGGCCCTGGCCGATGCGCGTACCCTCGAAGCTGTACCAGGTGCCGCTCTTCTCGAGCAGCCCGTAGTCCGTCGCCAGGTCGAGGATGTCCCCCTCGCGCGAGATGCCCTGGTTGAACATCAGATCGAACTCCGCCTGGCGGAAGGGAGGCGCGCACTTGTTCTTGACGACCTTCACCCGGGTGCGGTTCCCGATCGCCTCGGTGCCGTCCTTGATCTGGCCGATCCGGCGCGTGTCCAGCCGTATCGAGGCGTAGAACTTGAGTGCGTTCCCGCCCGAGGTGGTCTCGGGGTTTCCGAACATGACACCGATCTTCATGCGCACCTGGTTGATGAAGATCAGGGTCGTGTTCGAGCGAGACAGGTTCCCGGTGAGCTTCCGCAGCGCCTGGCTCATCAGACGCGCCTGGAGCCCGACGTGCGTGTCGCCCATCTCGCCTTCGATCTCGGCGCGCGGCACCAGCGCCGCGACCGAGTCGATGACGATGATCTCCACGGCTCCCGAGCGGACGAGCATGTCGGTGATCTCGAGCGCCTGCTCGCCCGTGTCCGGCTGCGAGATCAGCATCTCCTCGGTGTTGACGCCCAGCTTCGCGGCGTAGGAGGGATCGAGGGCGTACTCCACGTCGATGAACGCGGCGACCCCCCCGCCTTTCTGGCACTCGGCCACGGCGTGCAAGGCCAGCGTCGTCTTTCCCGACGACTCGGGCCCGTAGATCTCGATCACGCGGCCCCTCGGGAGCCCTCCCACGCCAAGCGCGATGTCGAGGCTCGGCGATCCCGTGGAGATCACCTGCACCTCCTGGCCCACGTTACGCGAGCCCATGACCATGATCGATCCCTTGCCGAACTGCTTCTCGATCGATGCCATCGCCAGCTCGACGGCCTTCTGCCTCTTGTCCATGTGATCGGTCTGTGCTCGCGCCATTTCTTCTCTCCTAGATCTCTGGGGCGAATTCTCGAGCTTCGGCATCCTCCACCTGCATCAGAGGCAGACGAGCCAGGGGGATGTAACGGGCGCCGTCGGGGGAGAGGCGGCTCTCGTAGAGTATTACTTCTTCGACTCCGAACGCGATTCCGCGGGGAGCCTCGAGCCGTTCGAGGGCTACGCGGGCGGGCGGCCGGAGCCGCCCCAGGGTGAGGTGTGCCTGGAAAGGGCGTCGCTCCCGCTCGACCCCGATGCTGGCCGCCGCCGCGTCGAGCTTGCGCGCGATCCTGGCCATCTCGCGATTTCCCTTGCGGACGCCCAGCCAGAGCACGCGGGCGGAGCGGACGCTGGGCAGCGCCCCGAGTCCGGCGAGCTCGACCTCGAAGGGGGGAACCGGCCAGAGCTTTGCCTCTGCACGCCCGATCAGTCGCGGCACCTGCGCGGCGTCCACGTCGCCCAGGAACTTCAGCGTGAGGTGCAGATTCTCCGGAGGCACCCAGCGCACTCCCCGCGGAACCCCGGCGCGCAGCGCCTGCGCGGCCTTGGCGGCGCGTTCGCGCGCCTCGGAGGGAAGCTCCAGCGCGAAGAAGACCCTCAGCGTCTCGCGACTCACCGCGCAGTGCCCTCGTGGATCCGGACGCGCGGGAAGTTCTCGTCGTGGTCCTCCAATCCGAGCAGGCGCCGCCGCACCCAATCGAGCGCCACCTGGGCGGCGAGCTGCTTGTTGCGCGTACGCTCCTGCACGAGCTGGTAGTGGCGCGAGCGGGTTCCCTCGGCATCGGCCAGGCCGACGTAGACCGTTCCGACAGGCTTCGCCTCGGTACCGCCACCGGGCCCCGCGACGCCCGTAATCGCCACGCCGATATCCGCGCCGTTGCGGGTTCTCACACCCTCCGCCATCTGGCGTGCGACGGGATCGGAGACGGCGCCGTAGGCCTCGATGTCCGCGGCGGAGACGCCGAGGTCGCGGATCTTCGACCGGTTCGAGTAGGTGACGAGCGACTCCAGCAGGTAGTCGGAGCTGCCCGGCACGTCGGTGAGCCGACTCGAGAGCAGCCCGCCGGTGCACGACTCCGCCAGCGCAATCGTCAGGGCCCGCTCGCGCAGGAGCTCACCGACGATCTCCTCCAGGTGGCGCTCGCCCTCTCCCACGACGAGATCGCCGAGACGCTCCCGCACCTGCGCGCTCAGGCTCGCGAGCTTGGCCTCGGCGGCGGCAGCGTCCTCACCGCGCACGAGGACGCGGACCAGGTTGTCGGGAAACTGCGTGCGAAAGCCGAGCTCGGCCGCCGGATCGTCGCGCACCAGGTCGTCGAGCAGTCGATCGAGGTTTGACTCGCCCATCCCGAAGGTGCGCAGCAGCACCGAGCGTACGGCAGCGGTCCCCTCGATCCGGGCGCGCAAGCGCGGCAGCACCTCCTCGTCCGTCATGCGGTAGAGCTCGCGGGGAACTCCGGGCATGAAGAAGAGCAGACAGCCGTCGACATCGAGCATGAAGCCCGGCGCCGTCCCCAGCGGGTTCTCCAGGATCTCGGCGCCCTCGGGGAAATCCGCCTGCGTGGCGTTGTTCTCCGTCATCTGACGGCCCGCGGACGAGAAATAGGCCTGGATGTGCCGGAGTGCCTCCGGATCGCGGACCAAGGCGCGACCGAACGTCTTGGCGGCGGTCTCGGAGGTGATGTCGTCGCGGGTAGGGCCAAGCCCGCCGGAGACCAGCACGACGCGAGCCCGGGAGGCCCCGTCGCGCAGGATCTCCGCGATCGCTTCTGGTTCATCGGGAACGCTGACGTGTCGCGTCGCTTCCAGCTCGAGGTCGAGCAGTCGCTCCGAGAGGAAGGACTTGTTGGAGTCGACGATCTCGCCGCGCAGGAGCTCGTTTCCGATCGTCACCACCCAGGCGTTGCCACGGCTCACCAAAGACCCTCCGGCAAACCTATCCGCCAGACCAGCTGCCCCGCCAGGTTGGCGTAGAGACCCGCGACGACGTCGTCCATGACCACTCCCAGCCCACCGGGCAGTCTCTCCGCCAGGCGCGCCGGCGGCGGCTTCCAGATGTCGAAGAGCCGGAACAGGAAGAAGCCGACGATGGCGACGTCGATACGGGCGGGCAGCAGGGCCAGGCTGGCCAGCATCCCGACCACCTCGTCGATCACGATCCGACCGTCGTCCTCGCGCCCGAGGAGCTGCTCGGCGCGTCCCGCGATCCAGACCGCCAGCGCGGTGATCCCCGCCAGGAACGCCAGAGAGAGGGCGGACCCCA
>JAUXJB010000099.1 GCA_030624945.1 Deltaproteobacteria bacterium
TGGCGGCCGGCCGCAGCGGCAAGGTGGTGAACGTCAAGAAGGGTCAGTTCATGTCGCCCGAGGGCATGCAGAGCGCGGTCGGCAAGATCGAGAGGACGGGCAACAGGCGGATCCTCCTGACCGAGCGCGGCGCCCAGTTCGGCTACAACAGCGTGGTCGCCGATATGACGTCGATCCCGATCATGCAGGAGCACGGCTATCCGGTCGTCTTCGACGCGGGCCATCAAGTGCGCCGCTACGGAATTCCGAGTACGGACCCCAATGGCAGCGGCAACAGGGAATTCATCCCGACGCTGCTGCGAGCGGGCGTGGCTGCCGGGGCCAATGCGGTGTTCCTGGAGACCCACCCAGAGCCGCTAGAGGCGCTTTGCGATGCTGCCAGCCAGTACCCCTTGGATCGCCTCGAGGAGCTCATGCAAAAGACGCGCGATCTGGCCGAGCTGATCCGCGAACAGGGGCACGCATGAACGCGCGGATCGATCCCGAGCTTCTGGACATCCTGGTCTGTCCCAAGTGCAAGGGCGAGCTCGACGTCGTGCGCGCTGCGGACGGCGCCGAGCAGGCGCTGGACTGCGGCGCGTGTGCGCTCTCCTATCCCGTGGAGGACGGGATCCCCGTCATGCTGATCGAGGAGGCGCGGCCCCTCGCCCGGGATTCGGGGGGCGACTGAAGCGGTAGCGGACGCGGTGCAGGGCGAGCTTCAGGCGCTCGCGCCCGAGCCACACGCGCAGGTCCCGGCGCAGCGCGCGACGACTTTCGGTGTACCCCCCCAGGAAAGCGGCGACCTCACGTCTCCCGACACGCGATTCCCAGAGGCCGTTCTTGACGATGGAACGCATGAGCCGCCCGAGGTTGTCCGCGCGGCGCCCCGCAGGCACCGGTCCCGGGACGTGAAAGCTCGCGTTGTCCAGGTCCACCACGACGATCCTTTGTTCCGGTCCGATGCTGAGGATGTTGTGAACCTGGAGGTCGCGGTGCTCGACCCCGCAGTCGTGAAGCTTTCCGATCGCGGTTCCCACGCGTCTGGCGAGATCTCTGCGGCTGCGCGGATCGTCCATCGCTGACAGGATCTCCAACAGATCCCGGGCGTCTGCGTACTCGTGTGTTCCGATCAGGGCGGACCACAGGGGCCCCGCGACCGGCCAGAGGGCCAGGCAGACGACATGCGGGACCGGCGCTCCCGACGCCTCGGCGCTCGCGGTGATACGCAGCTCCGAGAGGGCGCGCTCAGGCCCCAGGTAGAGCGTGCCGGTGAGCCAGGCGAGCAGCCCGCCGTGGCGGTAGCGGCGCAGCACGATCGACGTCTCACCGAGTGGGACGCTGGGAACGCTCCCTCGCCCGCGTCGCCGGGCTCGGGCGAACAGCGTGCGGCGAATCGCGGGATCCCCGAGTCGGAGCTGTGTCAGCTGGCTCGCCCCGGCTCGGTCGAAGATGAGCCAGCTATCCCCGACGCGATGGATGACGTACCCGGCTGGAAGCTCACCAATCGGGTCTCGGATCACGAATCGCCTCGAACCGTCCCGCGCAGCAGGAGAGCACCGAGGGTCACGACCAACAGGTTGGGTGTCCAAACTCCGAGCCAAGCCGGTAGGTAGCCCTTCTCGCCGGCGATCTCGCCGGCCGTGAAGAGACACCAGTACGCGCCCATCAGTGCCACGGCCGTGAGGGCCCCGGCGGAGCGGCCCGTGCGCGCGGGCCGAATGCCCAGAGGTACGGAGACCAGGGCGAGAGCGACTCCGGCCAGGGGAAACGCGAAGCGTCGGTGGATCTGTGTCTGCACTACCTCTCGGGTGCCGCCGCGAAACTCGGGCGTCTCTCCTCCCTCGAAGCTCGCGTTCAGCGCGAGCAGCTCGGAGAATGTGAAGTCCTGGGCCTTTCGGCGCAAATCCAGGTAGGCGGACATGTCCAGTGTCGCCTCCATCGTTCCGAAACGGATGCGGCGGTAGCGTTCTAGAGAGGCGTCGGAGAAGTGAATCGTTCCGTCGAACAGCTGCAGCGTGATCCAGTCCGAATCCTCCGAGCTCTCCACTTTCCCGCAGGCCGCGGAGATGTAGGTTCGCCGGTTCTCGTTGCTGAAATCTTCGATCAGGAGTCCCCGTAGAGGACAGTCCGCGTTGCCTTGTTCGTGAACGTAGAGCACGTGGCTTCCCAGGTTGCGAAACCGGCCGGGCTCTACCAACCGGATCGACGAGGCCATCTTGCGCACGAGCTGTTTCATGGCCATGCGGCTGCGGGGCTCGAGATCGAAGAGCAGATAGCCCGTGATGAGCGAGGCGAACGCTCCGAGCAGCAGGACGGGCGGAAGGAGCTGCAGGACGCTGATCCCCGAAGCTCGGATTGCGACGATCTCCCCATCTGCCGAGAGCCTGCCGAAGGTCAGCAGCACGCCGAACAGGAGGGAGGTCGGGATGGCATAAGCCATGTAGCTCGGCAGGATCAACGCGACGACCCAGCTCAGCTCGGCGAGACCGATTCCCACGCTGAGGAGCTGCTCCAGGATGCGCAGGGTGTTGGCGGCGACCAGTACGAGCGAGAAGACGGCCAGACCGAGCAGGGTGTGTACGAGGATCTCGCGCAGGGTGTAGCGCCAGAGAATTGTGGGGGCGACCATGGAGGCGCAGATGCTACTGACCCGCGGAAGGGGCGCCAACGGGGCCGGTGCCACTCGCGTCGGAACGGCGTGGGTGAGGAACCCCCTGGCGTCTCCGCTGGAAGCGCAGCGGATCCTGGTCATTCGGCTGGGGGCGCTCGGCGATGTCGTGCGCACCCGCTTCGCCTTCGCCTCGATCCGGGAGCTCTATCCGCGCGCTCGGATAGATTGGCTGGTGGAGGACCACGCCGCGGCGGGCCTCGACGGGATCTCGGGGTTGGACGAGATCGTGGTGTTCCCCCGATACCGCCTGAGGATCTCTGGAGCGCGCGCACCGCTGCGCGGCCTGGTGGACCTGATCCGTAGACTGCGCTCGAATCGCTACGACCTCGCCGTTGACTTCCACTGCATCTTGAAGAGCGCCCTCCTGGCTTGGGCGAGCGGGATCCCGGCCCGCGTGGGGTACGCGCCCCCGCTGGCTCGCGAGGGCAGTGCCTGGTTCTTGACCCACCGGGCGCGGGTCACGCCCGGCCACGTCTCCCGCTTCGACAGGAACGCGGCCCTCGTCCGCTTCCTGGGCGGTGAGCCATCCGTAGAGACCCCCTCGCTCGAGCTCCCGGAAGGCTCGCCAGAGGCGCTCTCCGAGCTCCCGAAGCTTCTCGTGACCATGCACCCCGGCACGAGCGCTACGACGCTCTACAAGCGCTGGCAACCCGAGCGCTACGCGAGTGTGGCCCGACAGCTCTTTCGAGAGGCGGCTGTAGCCTCGCTCGTTACCTGGGGACCCGTGGAGGGCGAACGCGGGGCTGCAGAGGACGTCGTGGCCGCGGCGGAGGGAGCGGCGTATCTCGCCCCCGAAACGCACTCGATCGGCGAGCTACTGGCCCTGATGCGCGCCACTCGCCTCTTCATCGGGAGCGACTCCGGCCCGATGCATCTGGCCTCCCTCGTGGGCCTCCCCGTGGTCTCGATCTTCGGCCCCACCGATCCGATCGAGAACGCGCCATCTCCGGGCTCTCCCCAGCGTGTCCTGAGGCGCGACGTGGGCTGCAACCCGTGCCGCGAGGGTTGCCCGGCTCAGACCTGTATGGCGGCGGTGAGCCCAGCTGACGTGGTGGAGGCCGCCCTCGAGCTCTTGAGGCCGGATCTCCGAGTCTCGTTGACGTAAACTTGACGGGCGCGAGTCTGCCGGGAGGGCTCGGAGGCTTTCGGCGCGAAAATCGCAACAGAAGCCGAGCTCGGCGGCGCCTGGAGGCGTCCATCGGGCGTCTCCCCATCCACGCGCGCAGGAACGGCCGGCCGGAAGCGACCGGGGCCATGAAGAAGGAATCCATGGTGTGATCGGGTACGAGCGAGCGTCGGAGCTGGTGGGGCGGTTCCCCGGACATCGAATGCTCGTGATCGGGGACTTGATCCTCGATCGCTACGTCTGGGGGAACACCGATCGGATTTCGCCGGAGGCGCCCGTCCCCATCGTGCGAGTGGAGCGCGAGTCGATCATGCTGGGGGGCGCGGGGAACGTCGCGCGCAACCTCGCGAGCCTCGGAGCCCAGGTAGACGTTCTGGGACTCGTCGGCGAGGACGAGACCGCGATCGATCTCGAGACACTGTTCGACCGCTGGGGGATCGACACCCGCATGCTGCTCAGGGAGCGCGGCCGGCCCACGACCGTCAAGACCCGGGTCATTTCGCGGGGGCAGCAGATCGTCCGTTACGATCGCGAGAGCGAGGATCCGATCGGAGACGATCTCGTCAAGCGACTCCTCGACGCGTTGCGCTCGAGCGGGTCGCGCGTGCAGGGAGTGATCCTGCAGAACTACGGAAAGGGCTTGTTGACGCCGGGCGTCGTCTCCGAGGCCATGTCCATCTTCGAGGAGCAAGACATCCGCGTCTTCGTCGATCCCAAGGAGCCGCCCTGGGAGATCTACCGCGGTGCGGAGCTCGTCAAGCCGAACCTTCGCGAAGCCGAGTACCTGACGCGCATTCGGGCACGAGATGAGGAAGATCTGGAGCGTATCGGCCGCGAACTCATCGAGCTGTGTGGGGGTGCCACGTTCGCCGTGACCCGCGGCGGCGAGGGAATCACGCTGTTCTCCTCCGAAGATGGGATGTGTCACGTTCCAACACAGCGGCGCGAGGTCGCCGACGCCACGGGTGCCGGGGACACGACGATCGCCGCAGTTGCGCTCGCGCGGCTCTCCGGGGGTTCCTGGCGCGAGTCCGCGGAGATCGCGAACGCGGCGGCTGGCGTCGTCGTGCAGGTCCACGGGACCTCGACGAGTACGCCCGAGGAGCTGCTGCACGGGATCGGGGGGACGGCTTGAGCGAGCGACGGGCAGGCGCCGGCGCGCTCTCTTCCATGACCGGGTTTGGGCGCGGCGAGGCCGCCCTGGGCAGCGGCCAGCTGGCGGCGGAGATCCGCTGTCTGAACTCGCGCCATCTGGAGGTGCGCGTGCGGCTGCCTCGAGAGCTGGCCGCGCTCGAGTCCGATGCTCGATCCACGGCGGCCCGTTTCTTTCGGCGCGGGCAGGTGGAGGTCTCGGTCAGGCTCACGCGTCAGGGCGAGCTCGCTCCCCGGATCGAGATCGACCACGATGCTGCGCGGCAGTACGCGGAAGCGGCCGCAGAGCTGTGCGAGCGCCTCTCGCTCGAGGACGCGATTCCCGTCTCCGTGCTGCTCACATTGCCGGGCGTCTCGCGGCTGCGCGATGCGAATCTCGACCACGAGGAGGCCGGTTCGGGGTTGGTCTTGGCCATCGAACGGGCTGCCGGAGAGGCGGCGGCCATGCGGGCACGCGAAGGCGAGACGCTGGAGCGCGAGCTGCGCGAGCACCTGTCTCGGGTAGAGGAGGGCATCGCAGAGATCGAGAGTCGTGCCGAGAAATTCCGCGCGGGAGCCCGCGAGCGGCTCGAGAAGCGTCTGGCCGGGCTGGCGCCGGATGTCGAGCTGGATGCCGGTCGGCTCGAGCAGGAGGTTCTGCTACACATCGATCGGATGGACATCACCGAAGAGCTCGTGAGGGCGCGTAGCCACTGCGAGCAGTTCCTGGAGACCCTCGAGATGGATCGCCCCGCGGGGCGCAAGCTCGAGTTCTTGCTCCAGGAGCTGGGCCGGGAAACGAACACGATCGGCTCAAAGGCCGCCGACGCGGCGCTGACGCGCGTGGTGGTCGAGCTGAAGTCGGAGCTGGAGAAGTTGCGCGAACAGGTATTGAACGTCGAGTGAAACTCCTCAACGTCGGATACGGAAACGTCGTTGCCGCCCATCGCGTAGTTGCTGTCGTCGGTCCGGGGGCTGCCCCCATCCGCAGGCTTCGCGAGGAGGCGCGCGAACGGGGCAAGCTGGTGGACGCCACGCAGGGCCGCAAGACCCGGTCCGTGATCGTGACCGACTCGGACCACATCGTGCTGTCGGCCGTGCAAACCGAGACGATCGCACAGCGCCTCGGCGATTCGGGGGAGGGTGGCCAGGACGGATGAA
>JAUXJB010000152.1 GCA_030624945.1 Deltaproteobacteria bacterium
CCCACGACGAGAACCAGCTCGCAGCGCTCCGCGATGGTCTTGACCGAGTTCTGTCGGTTCTGCGTCGCGTAGCAGATATCGTCCTTGTTCGGCAGGCGGATGTTCGGGAACCGCCGCTTCAGCGCCTCGACGATTGCCCGAGTGTCGTCGATGGAGAGGGTGGTTTGCGTGAGGAGCGCGAGTCGCTCCGAGTCGGGCACCTCCAGCGTTTCCACGTCCTCGAGGGTCTCGACCAGGTGCATGCGCTCGGGCGCGTGGCCGAGGGTTCCCTCGACCTCGACGTGCCCGCGGTGACCCACGAGTACGATCCGGTAGCCCTCCCGGGCGTAGCGCAACGCCTCGACGTGGACCTTGGTGACGAGTGGGCAGGTGGCGTCCAACCTGCGCAGCCCGCGCCGCTCCGCCTGTTCGCGCACCGCCGGCGAAATTCCGTGGGCGCTGAAGATCACGAGACTCCCCGCGGGAATCTCCCCCAGATCCTCGGTGAAGATCGCACCCTTCTGACGCAGCGCCTCGACCACGTGGCGGTTGTGCACGATCTCGTGTCGGACGTAGACCGGCGGACCGTAGGTTTCCAGCGCGATCTCGACGATCTCGATGGCGCGGTCGACACCCGCGCAAAACCCCCTCGGGCTGGCCAGCAGCACTCGTTTCTCGAGCATCCTTCGAAGCTTAGCCCGAAGCCCCTCCTCGTGCTCAGCCACGCCGCGCGCGGCGCAGGTTCAGCAGCAGGGAGGCGCCGAAGTAGTAGGCGGGACCGAATAGTGTTGCCCATACCCAGACCGGATCGGGGGCAGCGGGAGCGGCAACCCAGACGATGCTGAGCCCCCATGCCATGAGGACCGCCAGGGTGATCGGTCGCAAGCTCCGCGTACGGCTCGGATAGATGTAGCGGAGCGGAACGAAGACGGCGGCCGCAAAACCGAGCACGATCCAGAGCCCTGCGCCCGCTTCGATCCCGAGCAGGTGGAGGTAGATCGCGAGTACGTTCCAGTACGAGGGGAAGCCCAGGAAGAAGTCGTCCTCGGTCTTCGCATCCGTGCGGCTGAATCCGTACGCCGAGGCCAGGACCGGCACGGCCACCCAGGCGGGGTGGGGCACGAGGTCGGCCTGGATCAGGAAGATCGCGGGTACCAGCACGTAGGTGAAGTAGTCGACGATGTCGTCCAGGCGCCGGCCGTCGAACCAGGGGATCCTCCCGCGCACATCGGCCAGCCGGGCGAGCGTCCCGTCCGAGGAGTCGATCCAGAGGGTGAGGAGCATCAGATAGATCGCCAGGCGAAAGTCGGACTGGATCGCCGCCACGATCGCCCACAGTCCAAAGACGGCGGACGAAGCCGTGTAGAGGTGGACGAGCCAGGCCGCGAGCAGTCCCACGGGCAGAGCATACCCGAGGGGCTATATTCTCGACGGATGACGGAAAAGCTCGAGATCCTGCGACAAGGCCGTGACTCGTTCCTGACGACAAAGATCGACGCCGTGGTCAACTGGGGCAGAAAATACTCGTTCTTCCTCTATCCCTTCGTCACCGCCTGCTGCGGGATGGAGTTCATGTCGGCCGCGGGGCCGCGCTACGACCTCGACCGCTTCGGCGCCGCCCTGCCGCGCTTCTCACCCAGGCAGGCCGATCTGCTCATGGTCGTGGGCACCATCAGCCACCGTCAGGCTCCGATCCTGAAGAAGGTCTACGACCAGATGGCGGAGCCGAAGTGGACGGTGGCCTTCGGCGCGTGTACGTGTTCCGGCGGGCCCTACAACAACTACGCGACCGTCCAGGGGATCGACACCATCGTTCCCGTGGACATCTACATCCCCGGGTGCCCCCCGCGGCCCGAGGCCGTGATCGACGGTCTGGTCAAGCTTCAGCAACGGGTCCAAGCCACACCCGGCTGGAACAAGCCGCACCACAAAGAGATCGAGGACCTGTCTCTCCCCATCATCGAAAAACCCCTCCCGTAAGGCGGCTTCGGCCCGCTAGCTGCCTCTCAAGGAGACGGTCGCTTCCCCCGATGTGGGTATGAGGCCGTGGCGCGCGGTGAAAGGTCGAGACATGAAGTCGTTTGATCTCGTCGTGATCGGATCCGGACCGGGCGGATACGTTGCGGCGATCCGGGCCAGCCAGCTCGACATGCGCGTCGCCATCGTCGAGGAGGATGCACTCGGGGGGGTCTGTCTCAACTGGGGCTGCATCCCGACCAAGAGCATCCTCGACTCGGCCGAGCACTTCGAGGCCGTGCGGCGCGGCGTACCGGGTCTCCTGGTCGAGGGCTTGTCGGCGGACTGGGGTGCGGTCATCGATGCCAGCCGCAAGGCGGCCAAGCGTCTGAACGCGGGCGTCACGAGCCTGATCAAGAAGAACCGCATCGAGGTGATCGCGGGTCGCGGCCGGCTCGGCGCGGACCGACAGGTCGTGGTCAGCAACGGCGCCGGGGAGAGCGCCATCGAGGGCACGAACGTGCTCATCGCCACGGGCTCGAGCGAGTTCGTGTTCCCGGACATCCAGGTCGACGGCAAGCGCGTGCTGACGAGTCGCGAGGCCCTCGAGTCTCGGGAGTTCCCCGGATCGATCGTGATCGTCGGCGGAGGGGCCGTGGGCGTCGAGTTCGCCTACGCCTACGCGGCGTACGGCTGCGAGGTCACCCTGGTCGAGATGGCGGATCAGCTCCTGCCGGGTATGGAGCAAGAGCTTGCCCGGGCACTGGCGCACTCCTTCGAGCGCAAGGGCATAGAGGTCGCGACGAGCACCTCCTACAAGGCCCTCGAGACGAGCGCGAGCGGAGTGGTCGTGACCGTCGAGGGCGAGGGGGGCGAGCGCGGACTGCGGGCCGACCAGGTCCTGTTCGCCGTCGGTCGCAAGGCGCGTACCGAGGACCTCGGGCTCGAGGAGAACGGCGTCGCGCTCGAGCGTGGGTTCATCCCGGTGGGCGAAGATCTTCGCACGACCGCTTCCGGTGTATGGGCGATCGGCGATTGCATCGGACATCCGATGCTCGCGCACAAGGCGTCGCACGAGGGCATCGCCGCGGTCGAGTTCATGGCGGGACGGCGCGAGCGGGGCGTGAACCGCGAGACCATCCCCGGTTGCATCTACTGTCAGCCCCAGGTGGCGGGGATCGGGCTGACGGAGGCCGAGGCGCGCGAGCGCGGCCACGATGTTCGCGTGGGGAAGGTGCCATTCCTGGCCTCGGGGAAGGCGGTCGGCACGGGCCACACCGAGGGCTTCGTGAAGATGATCTCGGACGCGAGGTACGGCGAGCTGCTCGGCTGTCACATCATCGGTGAGGGCGCGACCGAGCTGATCAACGAGGTCGCCCTGGCAATGACGCTCGAGTCGACCGTTCACGAGATTGCCGAGACAACCCACGCGCATCCGACCCTCTCGGAGATGCTCATGGAGACGGCGCTGGCCAGCGAGGGCCGCGCGATTAACTTCTAGCTCGGGGTCAAGGGAAGCGAGATGGCCGCTGTAACGATGCCGAAGATGGGCGAGAGCGTGGTCGAGGGGACCCTCGAGCGCTGGCTGGTTCGCGAGGGAGAGCGCGTCGAGAAGGACCAGAACCTGTGCGAGATCACGACCGACAAGGTCGACACGGAGATCCCCGCCCCCGAGGCCGGGGTGATCACGCAGCTCCTGGTCGCGGAGGGGGAGACGATCGAGGTGGGCGCGAAGCTCGCGCTGATCAACACCGATGTGTCCGCCGTAGCGGCCGCCCCGGAGACCCCGCAGGTTGCCCCGACGCCCCCCCCGGTTGCGCCGCTCCGGGAACCGGAGCCTCGCGTCACTCCGCTGGCCCGGCGCATTGCGGAGGAGGAGGGTGTCGATCTCCGCGGAGTGAGCGGATCGGGCGTGGGCGGGCGCGTGACGAAGGCGGACGTGACGAGACCCGGCGAGCGCCCGCGCCGCGAGGCTCCGGCGCCCGCCGCTTCGGCAACAAGGGCGAAGCCCGCCCCCCCCGGGACCCTCGGCGAGCTCCTCGGCGGGATGAGGATCCCGAAGTACGTCCCGAGGGAGGGCGACAAGGTGATTCCGTTCACGACCATCCGGCGACGTATCGCCGAGCACATGGTCGTGAGCAAGACGATCTCGCCCCATGTGGGGACGCTGGCCGAGGTCGACCTGCACGGCCTGGTGCGTTTGCGCGAACGGGTCAAGGCCGACTTCCGCAACACCCACGGCTTTGGCCTCACCTATCTGCCCTTCGTGGTCCAGGCCACGGTGCGCGCGCTCAAGGAGAGCCCGCGTATGAACGCGAGCGTGGTCGACGAGTCGATCGTCGAGCACCGCGGGATTCACGTGGGTGTCGCGGTGGAGACCGAGCGGGGTCTGCTCGTTCCGGTGGTTCGCGACGCCGACCGCCTCTCCCTGACCGGGCTGGCGCACGCGATCGAAGACCTGGCGCGTCGCGCCCGCGAACGTGAGATCACGGCGGACGAGCTCCAGGGGGGTACGTTCACGGTGACCAATCCGGGGCGTGAGGGGAACCTCTACGGGTTCGCGGTGATCAACCAGCCCCAGGTCGGTATCCTGCGCATGGGCGAGATCAAGAAGCGGCCGGTCGTCGTCGAGGCGGACGATGAGGAGATCCTGGCGATCCGCCCGATGATGTATCTGGCGCTCTCGTACGACCACCGCATCATCGACGGTGTCACCGGCAACCGGTTCCTCTACCGTATCGCCAGATATCTCGAGGCTGCCGAGTTCGAGGTGTAGCCGAGCTTGGGAGGCGCTCCCGCAGGTATGAATCCCCAGAACCCGCCGCTGGATGTGAGGC
>JAUXJB010000231.1 GCA_030624945.1 Deltaproteobacteria bacterium
AATTGAGGCGCAAGTGGCGCACCTTCGCGCTGGCCGCGTTCTTGCTGCTGCTCCTGGTGTTTGCAATCGCATCGGCTCGTGCGCTGCGACATCTGGAGTCCCCTACGGCCGAGCTCATTGCCGGAGCGCTCTCGCGCGTCCTGGACCGACCCGTAGAGATCGGCCACGCAGAGCTTCATTTGGGACTCCGATTGGGGATCGAGATCTACGATCTGCGCGTGCTGGAGGCGGACGGCAGCGAACACCCGCCCGCCTTCGAGGTCGCCTATGCCCGGGGGGAGCAAGCCTGGCCACGCGTAGTGGTCGGCCAGATCGTGCCGCTCAACTGGGACATCCGAGCCCCGACCCTGCGAATCCGAGAGGCGGCGGGCGTGAACGCCGTCCTGACACCCCCGGAGCTTCCCGCTCTCAACCTCGACCTGCGTGAGGGACGCGTGGAGTGGCATCGCGCGGACGGCGATCTCCTCGTAGTGGACGAGCTCACGCTCTCCGCGCGACGCAGCCCGCTCGGGCTCAGCATGCACGGCCAGGCCCGAGGACGACTCAGTTGGGGCGAGAGCGGTGTCTCCCGTTTCGATCTGATCATCGACGGACGCCCGACGAATTTCACGCTCAAGGGCGCCGTATCGGCCCTCGACCTCGAGGCCTTCCCCCTGGGTCCCGTGAAGGCGCGCGGTCTCGGCAAGGGAGAGATCGCCCTGGGCGTGCGCGTCGGAATGGTGGAGGCCAGAGCGGCACTGACCTTCGCCAACCTGGAGCTCGAGATTCCCCAGCTCAGCAAACCGATCATCCCCGAGAACAATCGCCTCGTCGTCGACGCGACCTACTCCGGGGGACAGCTCTCGCTCGAGTTCAACCGGCTCGAGGTCGACGACCTCGTGGTCCGAGGCACCATCCGCTACACGGGCGGTCCACCCGGGCACCTGAGGGCGGACCTGCACTTCGACAGCTTCGAGCCCGCTGCCTCGGCCACCCGTCTGCAGCCGCTCCGCGCTCTGGCTCTGCGCTTCGCCACCTGGGAGCAAATCGGCAGCCAGATCGCAGCGGGACGCATCGAAGATCTCTTCATCCGCATAGATACCCAGCTCGATCGCCTGGCCGACGTCGTCGCCTTCCGGGACCGCGTCAAGCCGGAAGAGATCCTGATCCAGCTACACGCCGAGGGCGGCACGTACTATCCGGAGCCCGAGAGCGTCCCCCTCGAGCAGATCTCGGGCGACTTCACCATTCGCGGAAACACCCTGGAGATCCGGGGTCTGCGCATGAAGCGCGAGGACGGCGACCTGCCGCGGATCGACCTCACGATCGACGGGATGCACCGACTGGTACGCCTGCCGCCGGAGGAGCGGGGCACGCCGAAGGGACCCGGCACACCGATCCCCGGGCTCAACGCGGCAGCGGCAGCGGCGCGTGCGCCCGGCGCCCCCGAACGCGCCGAGACGCGCATCCGCTTCTTCGATTTCGAGCTTCACTATCCCGCCTTCGTCCTCCCATTCCGAGAGGCCCGGGGACTGCTGCGCTTCCCCGCAGGTCAGCTCGTCGTCGAGCACGCCAGCGGAATTCTGGGCGGAGCGCCCGCAGAGCTGGCCGCGGTGTGGGACCCGGGAACCGGGGCCCTCGGCGTGCAGGTCAAGTACCTGGACGGCGAGGTGGAGGTTCACCCGGACGCGCCCCGCGAGTGGCTCTCGGGCCGGATCGAGAGCGACGAGCTCTACTTCGGGGACTGGCGGGTCAACGATTTCTCGGCGCAGATCGACGTCCGGGGCGCGGACGTGCGCGCATCCGAGCTGCGCGGGCGGCTCCTCGACGGCGAGGTGTCCGGTACGGGCGCGCTCTCGCTGGCCGAGCCGGACCGAGCGGCCTTCGAGTTCGATCTCGAGCTCGTGGACGCTCGGGCTGCTCAGCTCGAACCGCACCTGGGCCTCCCCGGGGGGAGCCTCACCGGCACGCTGAAAGGCACCGGACGTCTGGCGGGGGCGCTCGACCCACAGCGCCAGTTCCTCGACCACGCGGACTACGAGCTCAGCGTGAGCCTCCAGGACGGGAGCCTCGACAACCTGCCCCCGGCGCTGGTCCTGGCGCGCCTGCCGTCTCTGCGTGGGGTCCGGGGTCTGCTCGGCCGCGCGCTCCCGTACGAAACGGTCGACACCATCATCACGATCAAGTCGGGCGCGCTGCAGATCGACGACTTCAAGCTCGTCGGCCCGGAGCTCCGCTTCGTCGCATCCGGCGCGATCGACCTGACCAGCGAGGCCTACCACACCGACATGGTGGTAGCGATCCTCTTCCTGCGGACGCTCGACAGGCTGCTCGGGGCGTTGCCCATCGTGCGCGACATCGTGCTCGGACCCGAGAAGAACCTGCTCGCCGCCTACTTCCAGATCACCGGCCCCTGGGCCGAGCTGGATGCCAAGTTTCTGGCTCCGAGAACGATCGAGAGCACCTTTGGCATGCTCAGTGGGGTGATCCGGGGAAGCGTAAGGCAGATCATCAAGATCCTTCCGCTACCGAAATCCGGCGGAGACTCCAAGGACGACGCGAGTGACGAGAAGGACACGAGCTCGGAGCAAGATCCAGGGTCGTAGCGCGCTGCGGGGAATCCTCGCGCGGCAGCGTCGGGCGGGTCGCCGCGTGTGCTTCACGAGCGGCTGCTTCGACCTGCTGCACATTGGTCACCTGCGCTCCCTCGAGGAGGCCGCCGCTCTGGGGGACGTGCTCGTCGTCGGTCTCAACCGCGACAAGCGCGTACGCGAGCTCAAAGGGCGCGGGCGACCCGTCGCACCCGAGCGGCAGCGAGCCGAGCTGCTCGCGGGGTTGGCCTGCGTGGACTACGTCGTGCTGTTTGGGGAGGACACGGCGGCCCAGCTGATCCGGGCACTCGAACCCGACGTCGTCTGCAAGGGCGGCGAGTACCGCGGCACGCGAACGCCGGAGCAGGAGGCGATCGAGTCGCTCGGCGGAAGGTTCGTATTGCTCCGCCAGACACCAGGCGTGCGCAGCTCCCTCATCCTGCAGCGCACCAAGCGCCGCTGAGCGCGTCAGAAGTCTTCAGGGCGGTTCACATTGCGAAACGAGTCGAGCTCGGGATCGATCGCGCGGAGATCCTCCTCTGGGAGGAACAGGGTCCGCGACTCTCGCAACA
>JAUXJB010000097.1 GCA_030624945.1 Deltaproteobacteria bacterium
ATCCGTGGACACCACACTGCGCAGCCCACCGGTGGCCGAGTAGAGCGCGGTGAAGGCGTAGATCAAGACGAGCGAGAACAGGTTCGAGGCCGTGCGTATCCAGACATCGGCCGCGTCGGGATCGACGGCGAGGGGGACGCCCACGCTATGCACGAAGCGGACGAGCGGGTCGAAGAGCGCGGGAGGCAGCCACTGATCCCACATCAGGAATGGCTCCGCGATGCGCGCGGCGGCGATCAGAACCATGGCCAGCACCGCGCAGTTGAAGATCCCGCCGTAGTAGAGGGCCTTGAGTGCCCGAAGCCAGGTGGCGGCGCGCCCTCCGTAACGCAGCTCGCAGAACTCGGCGTCGGTAACGACGCCCGCTCGCCACCATGCGCCAGCCAGTACAAAGCCGAGCAAGAGAAAGGCGATCCCGTAAATCCAGAGCCGCCACAGTGCGAAGACGCCACCCGTGGCGAGGAGCCCCGCCGCCAGCAGTGGCGTGTCCGCGGCGTATTGCGTGGCCGTCATCGAGAGACCGCTGCGCCACGAGGAGAGGCTGCGACCCGCCAGGAAGTACGCACCCAGATCCGTCGATGCCGCGCGCCGTGCGCGCAGTCCCACCGTGAGGCCGTAGACGACGAAGGCCCCGACCAGGACGATATCGATCATTCGCCCTCGGGGCGCTGCGCGAGCCAGCGCAGCAAGGCCTCGACAGACTCCACATTCGGGATGTGACGCGTCGCTCGCGTGGACATCTCTGCGCTTCCGGCCACCCGGAAGGTGATTCCCATTCCGGCGAGAGCGTTGAACGCGTCCTCATCGGTGTCGTCGTCGCCCGCGTAGATCACGCGAATGCGCTCCGACCAGTTCTGTCCGTAGCGAGCGCGCACCACGTGAAGCACCGCGTGGCCCTTGTCCCAGCCGATCGGAGGGCGCGCTTCGATCGCGCAGTGCGCATCTCGGGGTTGAAAACCGGCTTCCTGGATACGCGCCCGTGCGAGCTCGGCGACGCGAGCGTGCTGCTCCACCGGCGCGGAACGGTAGTGGACCGTGAGCGAGGGCCCCTTCTCCTCCACCCAGACCCCGGGCGTGCGCATCCGTCCGAGACGACGGGCCAGCTCCCGCGCGCGATCCGTGAAGTGCACCGCATCCTCGTGCACGAATGGCTCGAGCCCGGGGCCCGTGATCTCGAGCCCGTGATTCCCCGCAAAGGTCACTCCCTTGAGGTCGACCATCTTCATGACGTCCTCGAGCGAGCGCCCGCTCACGATCGTCACATCGGTGTCGCGGCGTCGGACGCAATCGGCGAGCGCTGCGCGCATGGACGAGGAGAACCTTGCTTCCTCGGGGCGCTCGACGATCGGTGTGAGCGTGCCGTCGTAGTCCAGGAACAGCGCCAGCTGACGTCCGTTGAGGAACCTCGCCAGCCAGGCCTCGAAGTCTCGATCCGTCGGCGGACCCATGGTGTAGTGGGAGCTGCGCGCCGCTTCCAGGAACGAGTCAAGCCAACCGAGCAGGTTGAACCTGCGCTCCCGTGTGCGCAGCGCGACCATACGATCGGTTCGCTCGGCGAGATCCATCGTGAGCGCGCGGTGCAGGGCCCCGGCGACCGCATCGACGTTGTACGGGTTCACCTGGAGCGACTCGTACATGGTCTCCGCAGCGCCCGCCAGACGCGAGAGTACCAGGACTCCCGGGTCCGCTACCTGGGAGGCCACGTACTCCTTTGCGACCAGGTTCATGCCGTCGCGCAGCGGTGTCACCAGCGCGACGTCCGCATCCCGGTAGAGCGCCGCCAGACGCTCCGGTGAGACGGATCGGTAGAGGTAGTGGATCGGCGTCCAGCGATGGGTGGCGAAGCGTCCGTTCACCCGGCCGACGAGCTCGTCGATCTCGCGCTTGAGATCCTGGTACTCGGTCACCTGAGAGCGACTCGGAACGGCGATCTGCACCAGCACGATCCGCTCTCGGTACTCGCGGTGCCGCTCCAGCAGCTCCGCAAAGGCGTGGATACGCTCCGGTATCCCCTTCGTGTAGTCGAGGCGGTCGACTCCCAGGATGACCTTCTCCGCCGGGCTCTGCGCCTCGGGTGCCAGGCGAGCGCGCCCCTCGAACCCCTCGAAATCGATGCCCAGAGGAAACGCGCCGACCTGGATGGTGCGCCCGCCCAGCTCGATCTGATTCGCGGAGCGGTCCACCCGAGCGCCGAGCAACCTCTCGGCACAGTCGAGCAGGTTCGTGACGTACCCGCCGCAGTGGAGACCGACCAGATCGCAGCACAGGAGTCCGCGAAGCACTTCTCGATCCCAGGGCAGGATCCGGAAGACGTCGTAAGGGGGAAAGGGGATGTGGAGGAAGAACGCGATGCGCGCCGCAGGTCGCAGCTGCCGCAGGCGCCCGGCGGCCCGGGTGAGGTGGTAGTCGTGAATCCAGATCAGATCGTCGGGCTTGGCGATCCGGTCGGCTGCCTCGGCAAAGCGCTCGTTCACCGCCTCGTAGTTGTTCCAGTCGCGCCGGTCGAGTCGCATCCGCTCCGGAAACGAGTGGAACAACGGCCACAACGTGCCGTTCGAGAAGCCGTGATAGTAGTGGCGGACCTCGTTCCGGGTCAGGTTCAAGGGCTCGAGCCGGTAGGCACTTCGGAACGGCAGTCGCTCCTTCGGCCGGAGGCTGGTGCCGGGCCAGCCGATCCAGGTACCCTCGACCTCCTGCAGGATCGGATCCAGGGCGGACACGAGCCCGCCGCTCGAGCGCTCGACTTCCAGTCTCCCCCGCGCCCGCCGGACCGTGACCGGCAGGCGGTTGCTCAGCACGACGAGGGAGTTCTGGCGCGCCTGTTCGCTCATGTCGCTCCCTAGGGTATGCGCATGGCACCCGAAGGTAAAACGCCCGGCGCGAGCCCGATCGCCACTCCCGGGCTACTCTCAGCGCCCCTCCGGGAGGAGCGCATTGCCATGCAGAGCGATCTGAACCTCGCGGTAATCGGAAACTGCGCCTGGAGCGGTCTGCTGGACCGCCGCGGAAGCCTCGTGTGGGCCTGCTTCCCGCGCGCTGACGGGGACCCGATCTTCCCCGCGCTCCTCGACGGCGGACCTGGACGCGACGGGGACGGCACGTTCACGATCGAGCTCGAGGACCTCGTCCAGAGCGAGCAGAGCTACGAGCAGAACACCGCGATCGTGACGACGACGCTGCGGGATAGGAGTGGGAACGCCCTGCAGATCCGCGACTTCGCGCCCCGCTTCTTGAACTACGATCGCATGTTCCGCCCCACCACGATGATCCGCCGCGTGATGCCCCTGCAAGGCGACCCTCGCATCCGGATCATCATCCGGCCGCGCTGCGGGTACGGCGGGGAACGGCCCCAGCGCACGCGTGGGAGCAATCACATCCGTTTCGTGATGCCCGATTTCGCGCTGCGCCTCACGACGGATGCGCCGGTCTCGTACGTCTACGAGGGAACACCGTTCGTGCTCGAGCGGGAGATCAACATGATCCTGGCACCCGACGAGAGCCTCACCGGTCCGGTCGGGGCCGTCGCGCGGGATTTCACGGAACGCACACACGACTACTGGAGCGAGTGGTCGCGCACGCTGTCGATACCGTTCGAGTGGCAAGAGGCCGTCATCCGCGCCGCGATCACGCTCAAGCTCTGCAGCTTCGAGGAGACCGGGGCAATCGTCGCCGCCCTCACGACCTCGATCCCGGAAGCGCCCGACAGCGGCCGCAACTGGGACTACCGCTTCTGCTGGCTGCGTGACTCCTACTTCGTGATCCAGGCCCTCAATCGACTCGGCGCCACCAAGACGATGGAGGGGTACCTGGGTTACATCACGAACATCGTCGCCGGGCTGGACGGCCACCTGCAGCCCGTGTACGGCATCGGCCTGGAGACCCGGCTGACCGAGCACACCGAGCCCAAGCTGGCGGGCTACCGGGGCATGGGTCCCGTTCGCATCGGGAACCAGGCCTGGGAACACACCCAGAACGACGTCTACGGAAGCCTGGTGCTGGCGGCGACGCAGTCGTTCTTCGACCGCAGGCTGCTGCGCCCGGCCGGCTCGAAGCTCTTCTTCGCGCTCGAACACGTGGGAGCTCAGGCCGTGCAGCGCTGGAACCAGCCCGATGCGGGGATCTGGGAGCACCGCACGCGTGCGGACGTGCACACGTTCTCGGCCGTGATGTGCTGGGCCACCTGCGAACGCCTCTCGCGCATCGGCAGCCACCTGGGGCTGCCGGACCGCAGCGCGCACTGGCAGGCAGAGGCGATGAGTATCCGGAGCGCGATTCTCGAGCAGGCCTGGAGCGAACGCCTCGGGACCTTCGTCCACTGTCTGGGCGAGGGGGAGGTCGACGCGAGCCTGCTCCAGCTCCACGACCTCGGGTTTCTCGAAGCGGACGATCCGCGCTTCGTCGGCACGGTCAACGCGGTGGAGCGCGAGCTCCTGCGAGGGGGCCACGTGCAGCGCTACGCGAGGGAGGACGATCTCGGCCGACCGACCACCGCCTTCAACATCTGCACCTTCTGGTACATCGAGGCGCTCGCCGCGCTCGGGCGCCGCGAAGAGGCACGCGAGCTCTTCGAGAACATGCTCGGGTGCCGCAGTCACCTGGGCCTGCTCTCCGAAGATCTCGATCCCGTGGCGGGCGAGCTCTGGGGCAACTTTCCCCAGACCTACTCCATGGTCGGACTGATCAACTCCGCCATGCGTCTCAGCAAGTCTTGGGAGGACGCGCTCTAGGCGCGCCCTCGGAGTGCGAACTCGCGCGCATCTCCGGGACGGAAGATCTCCACCTCGCCGCGGAAGCCCACCTTCGCCTCCTGGTCGGCGCCGCGCTCGTAGGTGACGCGCATGCGATCCGGAGTCACGTCGAGCTGGAACCAGCGGCCCCGATAGCGTAGCCCCAGCCGCAGGTGCCGGATCGGATCCGGGAGCCGCGGGTTCAGCCACAAAACATCCCCCCGTGTCTCCACGCCCGTGTAGCAGCGCTGCGCGATGTCCAGCGTGCTCGCCATCGCGCCCAGGTGGATCCCTTCCGCCGTCGTTCCGCCCTGTACGCCCTCCACGTCGCTCTCGATGGCCTCCCGGTAGTATTCCCAGGAGCGCTCGCGGTCCGAGCGCGAGAGCACCCACGCGTGCACGACCCTGCTCAGCGTCGATCCGTGGGATGTACGGGCCAGGTAGTAGTCCACGTTCCCGGGGATCACAGCGGGATCGAAGTCGTACCCGAGTCGTTCGAAGATCGTCTCCAGCTCTTCCGCCGAGAACAGATAGAAGAGCATCAGGACATCGGCCTGCTTGGCGACCTTGTAGCAGTTCACCGAGTCACCCTCCGCCTCGAGAATGCGATCGAGACGACGGAGGTCGCCGTACTTCTCGCGGTAGGCGTCCCAGTCGAGCTCCGCGAGCTCCGCGTAACCCTCGAACTGACTGATGATGCCGTCGCCGTGGAACGGCACGTAGAGCTTGCCGCCGATCTCCTTCCAGCTCGAGAGCTCGTCCTGCGACAGGTCCAGGAGCGTGAAGAGCTCGTCCCTGCGCGCCTCGGACAGCAGTTCCATCACATCGAGTGCGCGGTGCAGGCACCATGCCGCCATGACGTTCGTATAGGCGTTGTTGCGGAGACCCGCCTGCTCGGTTCCCGGGTAGCCGTCGTGGAACTCGTCGGGGCCCATCACACCGTGTATCTCGTAACGACCCCGCCCCTCGCTGCGATGGGCGATGCTCTCCCAGAAGCGCGCGATAACCAGGATCATCTCTGCCCCGTAGAACAGCAGGAACTCGCGGTCCTCCGTAGCCTCGTAGTACTTCCAGACGTTGTAGACAACGGCGGCGTTGATGTGGCGCTGTCTTCGGCTGTTGTCCGGTAGCCAGCGCCCGGACAGGGGGTTCAGGTGCACGCGCTGGCTCTCCTCGCGCCCGTCGCTCCCGCTCTGCCAGGGGTACATCGCGCCGCGGAAGCCCGCCTCTTCCGCCAGGCGACGCGCGGCCGGCAGACGCCGGTAGCGGTACATCAACAGCCCCCGCGTGATCTCCGGAAACCGCATGTTCAAGAATGGGAACATGAATACCTCGTCCCAGAACACGTGGCCGCGATAGGCCTCGCCGTGCAGCCCACGGGCGGGAATTCCGGCGTCGAGATCGGTGGTGTGGAGGGAAGCCGTCTGCAGCAGATGAAAGATGTGCAGGCGCAGCAGGATCTGCA
>JAUXJB010000264.1 GCA_030624945.1 Deltaproteobacteria bacterium
AATGCCCACGCGCGCTGGGCGGAGACCGTCGCGGGCTGGGTGCGGCTCCCGAGTGGCGAGGCTCGGTCGTGACGCGGGCCGAAAAGGCCGAGCGGATTCAGAAGATCCTCGACGAGCTCTACCCCGCGCAGCTCGTCCCCCTCGACCACGTCGACCCGTACACCCTACTCGTGGCGGTGTTGCTCTCCGCACAGTGCACGGACGTCCGCGTGAATCAGGTCACGCCCGTGCTGTTCTCCCAGGCCGCCACGCCCCAGGGGATGGTCGCGCTGGGCGTGGTCCGCATCCGACGCTGCATCCGCTCCTGTGGCCTGGCGCCTTCCAAGGCCAAGAACATCCACGCCCTGTCGAAGATCCTCGTCGCCCGGCACGGCGAGGGCGTCCCGGACAGCTTCGAGGACCTCGAGGCACTGCCGGGAGTCGGCCACAAGACCGCCAGCGTGGTGATGGCACAGGCGTTCGGAGTCCCGGCCTTTCCGGTAGACACCCACATCCACCGGCTGGCAGCGCGCTGGGGACTCTCGAGCGGTCGCAACGTGGAACAGACCGAGCGAGACCTGAAGCGCATCTTCCCGCGCGAGGACTGGCCCAAGCTGCACCTGCAGATCATTCACTTCGGCAGGGAGTTCTGCCCCGCGCGAGGCCACGACCTGGGTGCGTGTCGGATCTGCTCGTGGGCCGCGACCAAACGTCGCATCGCCGAGGAGGCGCGCCGCCGTTAAGTCGCCCCGAGGCTCTCCCACTCGGCCACGAGGCTCGTGTCGGTGCTCTGGATCATCCGCGCAAAGAACGCGAGCAGGTCGTGCACCTCCTCGGTCTTCGCGGCGGGCGAGAGGCCCTGCTGGAGCGAGCCGTGGACCTGCCCCAGATAGCGCAGCAGCAGCCCCTCCATGCGCTGGAGCCCGTAGTACCGGACGTAGTTCCCAAAGCTGTGGGGGCCCTCGAAGATCTCGCGCGCGATGGACTTCGGGCGCACATCGTCGCGGTGCACCCACGGATGGCGCTCGGCGAAATAGGCAAAGGTCTCGTGGATGAACTCCGAGCTCGGCTGCGGGGGCTCGACCTCGTCCAGCAGGCGCACGCGCTCCTCGAAGGGCACGCCCTGCGCCTTCAGCTCAGCCAGGAGATCGCGCTTGATTCGGCCCAGCTGCGCGTACAGGAGCGCCCGCGGGTCCTCGAGAATCGCCTCGACCAGGCTCAACAGATCCAGGGCGTAGTCCGGATCGGCGGGATCGAGCAGGCCACTCGCCTCGACCAGGTAGAGCGACAGCGCGTGGTGCGGTGAGAAGTTCCAATCGAGCTCGTCGCTGACGCACAGCCGCCTGCGGGGCAGACCCGCAGCGCGGGTGACCCGGACGATCCCGGCCCGCCGCAGTCCGCGCACCAGCTTGGCGGCATCGCGGCGAAGCCGTCGCTTGCAGGCGAGGCTCTCGTGACTGGAATCGACGAGCTCGATCACAGAGCGGTAGGGACGAGAGGCGTCCACGGCCTCCTGCTCGCGCCGCAACACGTTCACGACCACATGGTGTGTCACGCGAAAGCGCGAGACCAGCGCCTCGGGGGGGCGTTCGATCATGCGCCGAAAGGTGTTCCGGTCCCAGGACACGAAGCCGGGCGGCGCCCTCTTCTTGCGCGCATCTCTCCCCCGCGCGCGCTTGTTCCGGATCACGTGCCCGGGTGCCTGACAGATCACGCTGCCCCGATCGTCGAAGCCCTTGCGCCCGGCTCGCCCGGAGATCTGCTTGAACTCTCGGATGCTCAGGAGACCGAGCTTGCGCCCGTCGAACTTCGTCAGGCGCGTGAAGAGCACGCTTCGGATCGGGATGTTCACGCCGACGCCGAGCGTATCGGTACCCGAGATGACCTCGAGCAGACCCCGTTGCGAGAGCTGCTCCACCAGCAATCGATATTTCGGAAGCAGCCCCGCGTGGTGGATCCCGATCCCCGCCTGGAGAAAGCGCCGCAGCTCCCCCCCATATGGGGTGTCGAAGCGGAAGTCGCCCAGCGCGCCCCGGATCGCCGCGCGCTCCTCGCGACCGCAGAGTCGCAGACTCGTGAGACCCTGGGCGAGCTCGGCACACTCGCGCTGGCTGAAGTTCACGATGTAGATCGGCCCCTTCCCCGCTGCCAGGAGCTCCTCGACACTCTCGTGCAGCGGCGTCTCCCGGTATTCGAAGTCCAGCGGGACGGGCCTCTCGTCCGAAGCCACCAGGGCGACCTCGCGACCGCTGCGCTGCCTGAGATCCTCGCGGATCTCGCGCGTGTCGCCGAGCGTCGCCGACATCAGCAGGAACAGCGTCCTCGGCATGCTGAGCAGCGGGATCTGCCAGGCGACACCCCGGCCGGGATCGGAATAGAAGTGGAACTCGTCCATCACGACGTAGGGAACCTGCAGGGAGTCGCCCTGCCGCAGCGACATGTTCGCGAGCACCTCCGCGGTACAGCAGACGATGGGTGCGGACGGATTGATGCTCGCGTCGCCGGTGAGCATGCCCACGTTCTCGGGGCCGAAGTCTCCGCAGAGCGCAAAGAACTTCTCGCTGACCAGCGCCTTGATGGGCGCGGTGTAGAAAGAGCGTCGGC
>JAUXJB010000187.1 GCA_030624945.1 Deltaproteobacteria bacterium
CGTTCTCCCACGTGCTCCTACCCCCCTGAGCGCGTGGCACGACATGATCGAGGTTGAGCTGTGACCTCGCATAGCGCAGACCGCAATATTGGCATGTATTGCGATCGCGTGCATAGATATTGGTACGGCTGAAACGCACGTGTCTCCTAGGAACGCGATCGAATGCGGCGAGCAGGATCACACGCGGCACACGTAACACCCCCCCAACGATTCCGATCGCGTCATCCCCGGTACCGACCCGGAGGCCCCGCCAGGCCTGGAAGTCGAACGTCTCGTATCGATCATCGACGGCCTTCGCCATCCCCCGGTAGAGCAACACGAAGGCCCGCTGAACCGTGGTCACATGGATCGGCAGATATGACCGGTTCAGAACGAGCACGGGCGCGCGCAGCATTGAAAAATCTTAGCTGCAATCAGCGCTTCCATCAAACGTCGGCAAGAGGCGCGAACGCGCTCGCAACCAGGGCGACGTCATCATCGCTGAGTGTGCGCGGGTCGAGCAGGATCACGTCTCGCTGGACACGCACCAGAACGGGCGGATCCGCACCGCGCAGTCCGCGCGCGATCCCGGCTGCCGACCCCTGTGGCTTGACGCAAACGACCACCCCTGGGAGCTCGACGTCAGGGAGAGCGCCTCCGCCGACGGGCGAGCTGCCGCGCTCCACCGACACCGGGTAGGGGACCACGCGCTGGATCGCCTTTGCGAGTCGCTCCGCCCTCGCCTCCAGAATCTCCCGCGACGCGAGGAGCATGGCCACCACCGGGATCTCGCTCTCCCGACCGTCGAGCATAGCCGTCAAGGTCCAGTGGAGCGCGGAAAGCGTCATCTTGTCCACTCGGAGGGCGCGGGCGAGCGGATTGCTCTGCATGCGACCGATGAGGTCGCCTCGGCCCAGGACAATCCCCGCCTGTGGCCCGCCGAGCAGCTTGTCTCCGCTGAAGAGCACCAGGTCGGCCCCCTCGCGCAGACCGGACCATGCCTCGCGCTCCGGCACACCCGCAGTGCGCAGGTCGACAAACGTGCCGCTGCCGCGATCCTCAACAAGAGGGATGCCGTGCTCCTCTCCCAGCGTTGCCAGCTCCGCCAGGGACACCTCGGCCGTGAATCCCTCCAGCCGGAAGTTGCTGCGATGGACCTTCAGCAGGATGCCGGTCCTTTCGGCGATTGCCGCGCTGTAGTCGCGCAGGTGAGTCCGGTTCGTCGTACCCACCTCGCGAAGCTCGGCCCGGCTCGACTCCATGATCTCCGGGATCCGGAAGGAGCCACCGATCTCGACCATCTCGCCACGCGACAGGACGACCTCTCGGCCAGCGGCGAGCGTATCCACGGCCAGGAGCAGGGCCGCGGCGTTGTTGTTGACCACCAGGGACGCCTCGGCACCGGACAGGATGCGGAGCAGATGATTCACGTGCTGCTGGCGCGAGCCCCGGCCGCCGGACTCGAGATCGAGCTCCAGATCGGAGTAGCCGGCTGCGGAGTCCGCCACCGCGCGGGCCGCCCCGGTCGCCAGGGGGGCGCGGCCGAGGTTGGTGTGCAGAACGACACCTGTCGCGTTTACCACTTTCCGCGGAGAGGGACGCGCAAGCTCCTCGGCCAAGCGCCGCGTCCGGCGGCTGAGGGAGTCCAGATCAAGCTCCGCGGAGGCGCCCTCGAGCACGTTCGCGCGAGCCCCCTGGAGCGCGCTTCGCGCGGCTTCCAGAAGGCACCAGCGCGCCAATTTCGTATTGAGTCCGGCAGCTTCCACCAATTTGTCCACAGAGGGAAGCTGGCGCAGCTGCGCATTGACCGAGCTTGGCACGTCCACTAGTGTGTCGAGACCACAATCCGTCTACCGGCGGGGGAAAATTCCATCTTATCGGACCCACCGCCAGAGGATGTGGATCTCCGGGCGCTGGAGATTCCAGGCGTCAGGCAGCCGGAGGGGCAGGTGGCCGTGTCCACGCCCAAAAATACCCGGCTACGGGAACCCATGCAGCATTCTGATTTGAGACAGCCGGCCAGCAAGCCCGACCCGGTGGGCGTTCCGCTCGAGTTGATCGAGCTGTGGAACGCTTGCGGGGACGCGGGGCCGGACTCCGAAAGGCTTTTTGATGCGAAACGAGATCTTCGTGAACGTGGGACTGCGCGAGACGCGCGTCGCCGTTCACGAGGCGGACAAGATCGTCGAACTCCACATCGAGCGCGCCCACGAGCGCGGTGTAGTCGGGGGGATCTACAAGGGTAGGGTCACCCGGGTCCTCCCGGGCATGCAGGCAGCCTTTGTCGACATCGGCCTGGAGAGGGCCGCCTTCCTGTACGTCGGCGACTACCGGGCCGATCTGGACGAGACCGGCCTGGAGGACGAGGGCAACGGGGACGCCGGATCGGGTCGCCGGGGCCGGAACGGCAACCAGCCGCAGATCGAGGACGTGCTCGCAGAGGGCCGGGAGATCGTGGTCCAGGTCTCGAAGGAGCCCCTGGGCTCGAAGGGCGCCCGGATCACCTCGAGGGTCTCCCTGCCCGGCCGCCATCTGGTCCTGATGCCCTGGGTCTCGCGGGTCGGCGTGTCCCGCCGGATCGCGGGGGACCGAGAGAGGCGCCGCCTGCGTGCGATTGTCGAGAAGCTCCGCCCGCCTGAGCTCGGATTCATCGTGCGAACGGTGTCCCACGGGGTGAGCGAGGCGGACATCAAGGCGGACATCGACTACCTGGCGAATCTCTGGGAGGGAATCCAGAAGCGCCTGACCGAGATCTCCGAAGTGCCGAGCTTGATCCACAGCGAGCCAACGCTGCACCTGCGCGTTTTGCGCGATCTGGCCACGGGCGAGACCAGGCAGATCTTCGTCGACGACGCCGATGCCTACGGCGAGATGCAGGAATTCGTCCAGCACTTCATGGCGGCACCGCGACCCCGAATCACGTACTACGACAAGCAGCAGCCGCTCTTCGACGCGCGACACATCGAGAACGCGATCGAGGGGGGGCTGGGTCGCAAGGTGTTCCTGAAATCGGGCGGCCACCTGATCATCGACCCGAGCGAGGCGTTGACCGCGATCGACGTGAACACCGGTCGCTACACCGGAGGCAAGGGCAGGAACCTCGAGGACACCATCCTCAAGACGAACCTCGAGGCGGCGCGCGAGATCGTCCACCAGCTGCGCTTCCGAAACATCGGCGGGCTGATCATCCTGGATCTGATCGACATGGATATCGCCGCCAACCGGGAGAAGGTCTATCGAGCCCTCACGGACGCGCTGCGCGAGGACAAGTCCAGGGTCAACCTGCTCAAGATCTCGGAGCTCGGACTGGTCGAGATGACCCGCAAGCGCACGCGCGAGAGCCTGCCGCAGCAACTCTGCGAGCCGTGCGCGACCTGTGAGGGCAAGGGCTACCTGCAGTCCCCCGAAACGATCTCGAACAAGATCTTTCGCGAGCTTCCCAAGGCAACCCGCTACCTCCGGGGCAGCTCGCTGCGGATCGCAGCTCACCCCAAGGTGACGGATATCCTGCTTGGGGAAGCCACGAGCTCGCTGCAGCTCGTACAAGAGCGCGTGGGCAGACCGTTGATCGTCGACCCGCGGATCGACTTCCATCCCGAACAGTACGAGATCAGCTCGGTCGGCCCGCAGATCGAGATCGAGACGGAGCCCGCCGCAGAAGCCCCTCCCGATCTCGAGACGAGCGCTCCCGACACAGTCGAACCCCCGGGAACGGTCGTCCCGCCCGATCTCGGCGAGCCAATGCCGGGCGAGCCCGCGCAAGCGCACGAAGACGCGCTCGCCACAGAGGAGACCCCGGAAGCGACCGAGGCGCCCGAGCCACCGCGTCCCTGACTGCTGTCCTGTTCCGGGAGCGCGCTCCCGGAACAAGGACACTAGCGGTAGCGAACGGGTTCTACGCGATGGTCTTTGCCCTGGCCGTAGATCTCGATCCGGTACTGCGGCTCGAAGCCCAGTATGTCGGCCGCGAGACCCGTGTCGAGCACGACTCC
>JAUXJB010000106.1 GCA_030624945.1 Deltaproteobacteria bacterium
GGGGCGAGCTTACCAGGGGGATCAAGCGGACAGAGGCTGGGATCACACCCTGCGAGCAGTCCCGGAGGCCGATTCGTACCGCTCGACGGATGCCCTCCCCTGCCTTTATCATGGTCGGGACGAAGTTTGGCAGAGACGTTTGGCAGAGAAGAAGGGAACCAGACCATGGCGAGCCGGAAGGTGTTTCTCGTTGGCGGGCTTACGCTCGGGTTGCTCGGGATGGGGGTCATCGCCTGCGAGGGGGCCCCGGAAGCGACCCCGCCCCCGGACGTGGCCGCAGCGCCGGTCCCGGCCACCGTGCTGGCCAAGCTGACCGGCGACGTCCTGGATTACCACGGCCGGCCGCTGGCCGGGGCAATGGTGACGGCGTACGACGACGTGCGCGGGTGGAACGTGAGCGTGTACACGGACGGGCACGGCCGCTACGGGTTCCCCGATCTCGACGTGGGGAGCTGGCGGCTGCTGGTGCGGATCATCGGATCCGAGCGACGCGAGCGCGTGGTCCAGCTGGGCGAGGACGGATTGGACGTCAACTTCCAGCTGCGCCTCGCGGAAAACCCACACGAACAGCTCCCGTCTTCCTACTACTACTCGCGCATCGAGTGGGCCACTCCGGAGTTCCGCTCCAACTTCGCGCTCGCCTGCGCGAACTGCCATCAGATCGGCGACGCGCTGTGGCGCAAGAAGCGTTCGCTGGCCGAATGGGAGGCCGTAGTGGCGCGCATGGAATTCCGCGGTCCCCCGCTACTGGAGGAGCCGCGCCGCCAGCTGATCCCCAAGATGATGGAGGTCTTCGATAGATCCTACTCGGCCGATGACTTCGAGATCCCGGATCCCCCGACGGGGGCGGCGACGCGCGCCATCGTGTGGGAGTACGAGGTCGATCCCGAAGGACGCAACGGCTGCCACGATCTGGAGCTCGCGCTGGACGGAAGCGTCTACACCGAGGATGGCTTCGCGCTGAATCCCAAGACGATGGAGCGCTGGCACTACCCCGCGCCCCGTGGATCGCACTCGATCGAGCGCGATCCCGAGGGCAACATGTGGATGACCGTCACGGGGCGAGATCTGCTGTCGAAGCTGGACGTCACCACGGGTGAGATCACGAGCTACGAGCACCCGCAGATCGGCGACGACAAGGGCGTCTACCCGCACACGTTGCGCTTCGACGACAAGGGTCGCATCTGGTACACGCTCACGGTCTCGAACCACGTGAACGTCTTCGATCCGGCGACCGAGGAGTTCACCTACCACGACCTGCCCGGGGCGCTCGACTGGGACGGGCCGATCCCGATCCCGATCGCCTACGGCCTAGACATCGCCCCCGATCAGAAGGTGTGGTGGTCGCAGCTCCTGGCAGACCGCATCGGCGTGCTCGACCCCGAGTCGGGCGAGGTCCGCTTCTGGAAGACGCCCGTCCACGGACCGCGACGCCTGCACGTCGGACCCGACGGCATGGTCTGGGTCCCGGGCTACGGGTCGTCGAACCTGGGGCGCTTCGACCCCGTCTCGGAGACGTGGAAGGTCTACGACCTGCCCACGAAGCCGAGCGGCGGCGAGCTCCCCTACGCGCTGTCCGTGAACCTCCGCACCGGTGACGTCTGGGTGGCGGGCTCCAACTCCGACTCGCTCATCCGCTTCCAGCCCGACATCGAGAAGTTCACCGTCTACCACCTGGCGACGCCCGTCGACTTCACGCGCGAGATCGAGTTCGACGACGAGAACAACATCTGGACCTGCGCGCCCGACCGGGGCACCGGCCCCGATGGTCCCTTGAGCGGCCGCTTCATCAAGCTACAGCTCCTGGACCAGGTCGGTGCGTGCGGCGACGGCGAGATCCAGCTCGGCGAGCAGTGCGACGACGGGAACACCGCGGAGGGAGATGGCTGCTCGGCCGAGTGCAACTGGGAGACGCGCCTGACCGCTTCGCTCGAATGGGAGGACTGAGGGGGAGGCTCGACAGGCGCGCTCTCTGCTGCTGGCTGGCGTCGGCGCTACTCGCGAGCGCGTGTGGCGCGCCGACGCCCGATGCCGACACTTCCCCCGTGGCCGCCTACCTCGAAGATCCCGCCGAGCTGGAGCGCGGTCGGCGGATCTTTCTGGGTGCCTGCGCTGGCTACTGCCATGCTGCGAGGGGCAGCGGAGGCGGAAGAGAGGGCGAGGCACCGGACCTCTGGGACTGCACGTGGCTTCACGGCGCAAGTGATCTCGGGATCTTCGAGACCATCTCGCAGGGCATCGCCGATACACCCATGCTGGGCTTCGGCGGCAGCTTCGCGCATGCGGACATCTGGAGGCTGGTCGCGTATATCCAGAGCGGGAGCCAGTGCTCGCCGGAGACGTGATGGACCGGGCTCCTCAGTCGGGAAGCGTGTAGGCGATCACCCAGTCGCCCATCTTCGCACCCGGCTGGAAGCGCGCGAAGTTGTAGTGTCCCCCGGGGGTGACGACCAGGTACTGCTTTCCCTCGGGCGTCAGCTTGTAGGTGATGGGTCCAGCGTGCAGGCCGACGGGCAAGTCGAACGTCGTCAACAGCTCGCCCGTCTCGCTGTGATGAACGCGCAGCTCGGGCAGCGCGGTGCCGCCCTGAAAGACCAGACCTCCCGCGGTCACCAGCAGCGAGCCGAAATTGAATACGCCCTCCACGCCCCCGGGATCCCTGCCGATCGGGACCTGCCACAGAAGCTCCCCGCGGTTGAGGTCGACCGCCACCAGCGAGCCCCAGGGCGGCTTGATGCAGCTGACGCCGTCGATGGACAGGGTGCCTCCGCCCCGCGGAACGATCGCCGAAGCGGTTGGGGCCGGCTCACCCACTCCGAGCCACTGCATCACGCGCTGGAGCGTGCTCTCCGCAACCACCTCGGGTAAGGGCGGGATGTAGACCTCCATGGCGATGTTGTTGGTCGGCACGTAGAGAATTCCTCGTTCGGGATCGAACGCCCCGCCCGGCCAGTCGGCACCGCCGGCCGTCGCGGGGTAGAGAACCGATCCCCGCTCACTGGGCGGCGTGTAGATCCCCTCGTTCCGGAGATCTCCGAGGCGCGCCCTGCACCTTTCCCGATGCTCCGGGCTCCGGTCCCACAGATCCGCCTCCGTGAGCGCGTGAACGGGACCCAGTGCTGGCGGCTTCACGGGGAACGGCTGCGTGGGCGAGGTCTGCTCTCCCGGCACATCCGTCTGCGGAACCGCTCTCTCCTCGATCGCGAAGATCGGCTCGCCCGTCTCCCTCTCGAACACGAAGACGAATCCGGTCTTGGTGAGCTGCGCGACCGCGTCGATGGTCTTCCCGTCGCGCTCCAGGCGCACCAGCAGGGGCTGGGCTCCGTTGTCGTAGTCCCACAGGTCGTGGTGAATCATCTGGAAGTGCCAGACCCGCTCCCCGGTATTCGCGTCGAGCACCACCAGGGAGTCCGCGAACAGGTTGTCGCCCCAGCGCCGGCCGCCGTAGAAGTCGGGGCTGGCCGTGCTGGTGGGAACGAAGATCAGGTCCCGCTCGGGGTCGGCGCTGAGCGGTGCCCAGGCGTTGGCCCCCACACCGTGGCGCCAGCTCTCGTTCTCCCAGGTCTCGACACCGAACTCGCCCTCGCGCGGGATCACGTGAAAGCGCCAGAGCGGTCGACCCGTCCGAACGTCGTACCCGCGGATGTCTCCGGAGGGTTGAACGGGGCGGTTGTCCGCCAGGGAGGAGCCGACCACCACCGCGTTTCGGGTCGTCACGGGCGGGGAGGTCATCTTGTGGTGCTCGGGCTCGGTCAGGCGTTCGATGCCGATGTGCAGGTCGACCGTCCCGCCCTTGCCGAAGCCGGGGCACACCCGGCCCGTCTCGACGTCGAGAGCGATCAGTCGCGAGTCGATAGTGGCAACGAAGATCCGGCTGGCACAGAAGCCTTGCGCCTCCGGGTCGCGCCAGTACTCGACCCCGCGATTGACGTAGCCGTTCGTGTAGCGCCGCTCGCGATCGACGAGCGGATCGTAGATCCAGAGCTCCTCGCCCGTCTCGGCGTCGAGCGCGATCACGCGGTTGTAGGGAGTCGAGAGGATCAGCCGTCCCTCGACCATCAGCGGGGTGGCCTCGTAGGCCGTTCCACTGCGCCTGCGAGATCCCTCGTCCGGAAGAAAGAAATCCCCGTGGCGATAGGTCCAGGCGACCTCCAGCTGGGAGATGTTCTCCCGGTTGATGTCGACCAGGACCGAGTAGCGAGACCCCCCGGCATCCCCCCCCGGGTGGGGCCAGTCGGCGGGACCAGCGGGATCCCCTAGCACCGGCACCGCCAGCCCCACGAGCCACGCGCCCAGCATGAACGCCCCGAGTGGGGCCCGCGATCGGATTCGAAGTCGATCCATGTCCGGCGGATCCTTATATCACGAGCGAGGATGGCGATTGTCGCGATGAGGGCCGGGGCGTATGCTGGCGGCTCGAGAGCTTCGTCTCGACGTAGAAACCCATAGGAGACCGCAATGTTGCTGCTGCGCGAGGAACACCAGGTCATCGGCCTGAGAGAAGACGATTTCGAGCAGGTGGTGCGCGACGAGTGGATGCCCACGCTTGCGAAGGGCGATGGAGCGCGCCTCCTCTACTACACACACCTGGCCCACGGATCGGGTCTGGCCTACCGGGTCGTTACCTACACGTGGCTGCGCGACGGGGCGGCCTGGGGAGACCTCGTGGAGCGCGTTAACGGCGGCGATCTCCAGAAGCTGTCCGAAAAGCTGGACAGCATGCGTCACGATGTGGAGTCGAAGCAGCTGGTGCCGCTGCCCTGGTCCAAGCTACAGAATATCGAGATCGAGAAAGTCCCCACCGAGCCCCGCGAGCACGAGCTCTCGGTCTACATGGAAGACACGGTCTGGCCCTTTCAGGGCAAGCTCGAGGAGTACATCGAGCGCTCCGGAGCGCAGTACTCAAGCGAGTACGACAAGAGCTTTCCCGACACGCCGAGGATTCTGGAGATCCAGGCCGCCTATCGCACGGCCTTCGGCAGCCACCGACGTCGCGAGATCGTCCTCTGGCAGAAGGTGCTTCTCCACGATGCGCTGCTGAACCTGATCATCGAAGAGATGCCGCAGGAGTACAAGAAGCCCGGTCTCTGGATGCTCGACGCCCTGGCACTGCGCGACCAGTGGCAGAGCCGACTGCTTCGCACCTCGAGCTGGTCGCCGCTCTTCTGAGCGACGAAGGGTGACATGAATCTCGCGGAGCTGATCCGGGAGCCCGTCCTGCGGGTTCCCGATCGCGTCGCTCTGGTGGTCGGCGACGAGGAAGTGACCTACGGAGAGGTCGGCGAGGCGATGGCCCGCTGCGCCGCGCACTTCCGGGAGCGCGGTGTCGGACCCGGCGACTTCGTCGCGATCCTCGACGACTGCAGCCCACTCCTGATTGCGGCGATCCTGGGGGCCGCGCGAATCGGCGCGGCCGCAGTACCGATCCACGTGGAGCTCCAGATCGAAGAGATCCGCAAGGTCATGGAGCTGGCGAGCTGCGGCTCCGTGGGGATCGCGGGCGCGAAGTACGCCGAGAAGCTCGGCGCTGCGCTCGGTGGACCGGCCCTGGGCGCTGCGGAGTTGCTGGACGCAAAACCCGGGATCCCGGTTCCGGAGGTCTGCCAGGACCTCGACACCACCTGCGTCGTGATTCTCACCAGCGGGACGACGGGCCTGCCAAAACCCGTCGGGCTCAGCCACCGCACCTTCACGCCGCGCATGGCGCATTTCGCGAACGCCTTCGACCCCGAGGCGCCTTTCCTGCGCAGCCTGCTCTGCGTTCCGGGGGTACACATCGGCGGACTGGGGGGGCTGCTCGTCGGACTGGCGGGCGGCAACACCCTCGTCATCATGCAGCGCTTCAGGGCCGGCGAGTGGTTGCAGCAGGTCGAGCGCCATCGCATCAACACCGCCTTCCTCGTACCCACCA
>JAUXJB010000125.1 GCA_030624945.1 Deltaproteobacteria bacterium
GTCAGATCGAGCCCAAGGTTCTCTTCGCGGCTGACGGCTACTTCTACAACGGAAAGACGCACGACCTGCGCGAGCGGATCGCCGAGGTGCGCGCGGGGCTTCCATCCGTCGAGGAGACGATCCTCGTATCGTTCGCGCACCGCGACGCGTCTCCCGGCGAGCTCTTGGGCCAGCGCTTCGAGGAGCTCGCCCAAGCGGGCGCCGAGGCCTCGCCGCATTTCGAGCGCTTCCCGTTCAACCATCCCCTCTACATCCTCTACTCATCCGGCACCACGGGAACGGCGAAGTGCATCGTGCACGGGGCCGGGGGGACGCTCCTCAAGCACCTCGTCGAGCAACGCCTGCACTGCGATCTGCGTCCCACCGATCGCTTCTTCTACTACACGACCTGCGGTTGGATGATGTGGAACTGGTTGATCTCGGGACTCGCGTCGGAGGCGACGCTGCTGCTCTACGACGGCTCGCCGGCCTGGCCCGACCCCGGCGCACTCTTCGATCTCGCGGAGCGGGAGCGCATGACCGTCTTCGGGACCTCGGCGAAGCACATCGATGCCCTCTCCAAGCAAGGTGTCGAGCCGATCCGCAGCCACGACCTGTCGAGCCTGCGGGTGATCCTGTCGACCGGCTCACCGCTGGCGCCGGAGAGCTTCGACTACGTCTACGCGAAGATCAAACGAGACGTCTGGCTGGCATCGATCTCCGGCGGTACCGACATCGTCGGCTGCTTCGTTCTGGGCGACCCCACGCGACCCGTCTGGCGGGGCGAGATCCAGGCGCCTGCGCTGGGAATGAGCGTGGAGGTCTTCGACGACGCGGGCCGACCCATGCGCGAGGGGAGAGGGGAGCTCGTCTGCACCGCCTCCTTCCCATCCATGCCCGTGGGCTTCTGGAACGACCCGGGGGATCGGCGCTACCGCGCTGCCTATTTCGAGCGTTTCCCGGGAGTCTGGTGTCACGGGGACTGGGTCGAGTGGACGGAGCACGGCGGGCTGGTGATCTACGGCCGTTCGGACGCGGTGCTGAACCCGGGCGGTGTGCGCATAGGGACCGCCGAGATCTACCGTCCGGTCGAGCGGGTCGACGCGGTGGTGGAGGCGCTCGCGGTCGGACAGGAGTGGCAGAAGGACATGCGCGTCGTCCTGTTTGTCCGGCTGCGCGAGGGGCTCGAGCTCGGGGACGAGCTGCGCGAGCGCATCCGCAGAGAGGTGCGGCGGCAGGCCTCGCCGAGGCACGTGCCCGCCGTGATCCTCCAGGTACCGGACATCCCGCGCACCAGGAGCGGAAAGATCGTGGAGCTGGCCGTACGCGAGGCGATCCACGGCCGCCAGGTGCGAAACCTGGAAGCCCTGGCCAATCCCGAGGCGCTGGAGCATTTTCGAAATCGCGAAGAGCTGGCCTGAGTTGAAGGAGACATCGGTGGCGGGCCATCGGTTGAGGCGGGCCATCGACGTGGGCAGCGCAGCGGCCGCGACGCTGGTGCGTCTGGCCTGCGGGGCGCGCGTCGGGGAGCTAGGGCGCAGACCCGCGCAGTCCCTCGAGCTCTGGGAGTTCGAGGCCTGCCCTTATTGCCGCAAGGTTCGCGAGGCGCTCTCGATCCTCGACCTGGACGTCCTGGTGCGTCCCTGCCCCAAGAACGGACCGCGCCATCGGCCCGGGCTGATCGAACGCGGGGGCAAGGCGCAGTTTCCCTACCTGCTCGATCCCAACACGGATCGCGAGATGTACGAGTCCGACGACATCGTGCGCTATCTCTTCGAGACCTACGGGAACGGCCGTGTGCCACCTCTACTCGCGGGCGGCGCGCTCACCGATCTGTCGGCGATGCTGGGCTCCCTATTCCGGCCGGGGTTCGGGGCCTACTATCGCGCAGCGCGCGCACCCGAGCTTCCCCTCGAACTCTATAGCTACGAGGCCTCGCCCTTTTCGCGCATCGTCCGTGAGGAGATCTCCAGCCTCGAGCTGCCCTACCTCCTGCACAACGTCGCGAGGGGCAGCCCCAGGCGGCAGGCGTTCGTCCAACGCTCCGGGAAGATGATGGTCCCCTACCTGATCGATCCGAACACCGGCAAGGAGATGTTCGAATCGGCCGACATCGTCCACTACCTGCGCGAGACGTACGCTCTCGAAAGCGCTTAGCTCAGCTCGCGTAACCCAACCCCTGGAGCGCCTCTTTGATCTCGTCCAGGACCAGCGGATCGTCGATGGTCGGTGGCACGCGGTACTCCTGCGAGTCCGCGATGCTGCGCATGGTGCCCCGCAGTACCTTGCCGGAGCGGGTCTTCGGAAGCCGCTTCACCACGGCCGCCTGCTTGAAGGAAGCGACCGGACCGATCCTCTCGCGAACCAGCTGAACGAGCTCGCCCGCGATCTCCTCGCCCTTGCGGTCGACGCCCGCCTTGAGCACGGCCAGGCCCAGCGGGACCTGACCCTTCAGATCATCGGCCACGCCGATCACCGCACACTCCGCCACGTCGGGATGGGACGCCAGGACCTCTTCCATCCCGCCGGTCGAGAGTCGATGGCCGGCGACGTTAATGATGTCGTCGGTCCGACTCATGATCCACAGGTAGCCGTCCTCGTCGCAGAAGCCGGCGTCCGAGGTCTCGTAGAAGCCCGGATAGCGCGATAGGTAGGTGTCGACGTAGCCCTGGTCGTTGTTCCAGAGCGTCGGGAGGGTCCCGGGCGGAAGCGGCAGGCGCACGCAGATCGCACCGGTCTCGTCGGGCGCCACTTCGCGCCCGTGCTCGTCGAGCACCACCACGTCGTAGCCGGGCACGGCGCGTGTCGGCGATCCGTGCTTGACCGGCAGGGACTCTATGCCGAGGCAGTTCGCCGCCATGGGCCAACCGGTCTCGGTCTGCCACCAGTGATCGATGACGGGCACCCCCAGGATGTCCTCCGCCCACTCGAGGGTGTCCGGGTCCGCCCGCTCGCCCGCCAGAAAGAGGGTGCGGAACGCGGAGAGGTCGTAGCCCCGCTTGAGCTGTGCGGTGGGATCGTCGCGTTTGATCGCACGGAAAGCCGTCGGGGCCGTGAAGAGGACGCGCACGCGCTGCTCCGAGATAACGCGCCAGTACGCAGAGGCGTCGGGCGTCCCCACCGGTTTCCCCTCGAACATGACCGACGTGCAGCCGTAGAGAAGCGGGGCGTAGACGATGTAGGAATGCCCCACGACCCAGCCCACATCCGACGCCGCCCAGAAGACCTCACCCGGCGCCATGCCGTAGACGTTCTTCATGCTCCAGTGCAGCGCGACCATGTGGCCCCCGTTGTCGCGAACCACTCCCTTGGGAATGCCGGTCGTCCCCGAGGTGTAGAGGATGTAGAGCGGATCGGTCGCGGCCAGGGGCACGCACTCCGCGGGCGAAGCCCCGGCCACCAGGTCCATCCAGTCGACGTCGCGCTCCAGCTCGAGGCGAGCGGGGCACTGGGGGCGCTGCAGAACGACACACGTTTCGGGGGTGTGCTCCGCGATCTCGATCGCGCCGTCGAGCAACGGCTTGTACTCGACCACTCGATTCGGTTCCAGCCCGCAGGAAGCGGCCAGCACCACCTTCGGACGCGCATCGTCGATGCGCGCGGCGAGCTCGCTGGAGGCGAAGCCACCGAACACCACGGAGTGCACGGCGCCGATACGCGCGCACGCGAGCATGGCGATCGCGGTCTCCGGAATGTTCGGCATGTACACCAGCACCCGATCGCCCAGGACGACACCCAGATCGCGCAGCGCTCCGGCCAGAACGGCGACCTCACTCTGGAGCTCCCGATAGGTCAGCGTGGCTTTTGTCGCTGCCACGGGGCTGTCCCACACCAGCGCCAGCTGCTCGCCGCGCCCCGAAGCCACGTGGCGGTCGACGGCGTTGTAGCAGGTGTTGACGCGGCCACCGGCAAACCAGCGAAAGAACGGCGGCTTCGAGTCGTCCAGGACGCGGTCCCACTTCTCGAACCAGTCGATGTCTTCGGCCGCCTCGGCCCAGAAGTCCTCCGGCCTCTCGAGCGAGCGCCGGTAGACGTCGAGAAACACGCTCGCCATGCCGCCCTCCACGCGTCTGCCCTCCGCCTAGGCGTATTCGGCGGGACTCTCCTGAATCAGCGGCTCGTCGAAGAGCCAGCTCCGGTTGTAACAGGCCACCCGGTACCCGACGCGCTCGTATACGCGTCGAGCGGGGGTATTGTCCTCGGCGCAGAACAGGCTCACGTGAGGCCGCTCCTTCAGCAGACGCGCGGAGATGGCCGCAACGCCACGCGTCGCGTGTCCCGCATTGCGCAGGTCGGGTGGGGTGAACACGCCGCCGATCTGAGTAGCGTGGGGAGTCCGCACGCCGACGTGTACCTGGAACGCGATCCGGCCCCTCTCTCGGACCACCCACCAGCGTCCGTTGCTGACGTCCGTGCGGTGACGCTCGGCAAAGCCCTCGGGATCCATTGCCTGGCGATCGTCCTTGAGATCCTCGCGGTGCTGGAGGGCACTGTGCGACACGATCACATCCGCGTCGCCTTCCCGCGCCCGCTCGATGCACGTGTTCTCCTCCGCTCGCGTCGAGCCTCGGAGTCCCTCGGCGTCGAGCAGGTAGACCGGCTCGCGGCGCTCCCAGAGGACGGAGCCCGCGTACTTCGAGTACTCCCGCCAGAAAAGCTCGGTCACGTCCTCGGACCCGATCAAGTGACGGGGGCGAACCGGCTGCCGACTGGCGGCCTCGGCGAGTGGGGCGTAGGCCTCCGGGTCGCGCACCTCCAGGGTGGTTCCGCCCAGGGGTCCGATCATGAGCACGCCGCCGATTCGCCCGTCAGCCACGTAGCCCAGCAACCCACTCGCCCTTGCGAGGCCTCCGGTGGACACCACGTAGTCCAGGAACAGGTTGCGTAGGGGTCGCGCGCGCAGCAGCGCCAGCGTCTCTGCGGCATCGGCGGGGGTCAGCTCTCGGATCACCCGGAAAGCTTACCAGTCCCGCGGGCTCGCGAGCGGTCGCGGTCCGGAGGGCGAGCTAGCGGCCCTGCTGGCGTCCCAGTAGCAGCGGGCGGAGCGCGCCCGCGAAGTAGACCGAGCCCGTCAGGACCACCAGATCCTCGGGTCGCGCGAGCTCCTCGGCGCGCAGCAGGGCGGTGGCCGGATCCGGAGCGGTTTCGCTCTTCTCTATCCCCGCGGCCCGCACGAGCTCGAGCAGCTCGTCGGGCGGTAGCGAGCGGATGGGCTCGGCGGTCGTCACCACGCAGGCCCTGGCGCGAGACGCGAGCTCGGTCAGGATCCCACGCGCGTCCTTGTCCCCGGCGATGCTCAGCGCGACGACCCAGGACCGGTCCGGCCAGATCTGGGACAGGGTCTCTCGCAGGGCCCGGGCGGACTCCGGCGTGTGTGCACAGTCGAGGATGGCCCGGCCGAAACACTCGATGCGCGCGGGGAGCCGCAGGGACGCCAGGGCGTCGAGCTCACCTGAGGCGAGCGGGCGCTCCA
>JAUXJB010000249.1 GCA_030624945.1 Deltaproteobacteria bacterium
GACTGCCACGCCGGCCCGCCCCATTCGATGGGAGGCTTTCGCGACTACGTGGAGTCCCGGTTCCACGAGCAGTTCGAGCGGGACGTCGCTCAGGCCATGGACTCGAAGAAGTTCCAGGAGGACCTGTTCGCAGAGGAGTTCCGCTCGGAGCTGGACCAGACCTCGGCGGTGGACGGGGGAGGACGCGACGGCGTGTGGGATCCCGCGCGCCATCTCGAGGAGCTCGCCGCCGACGGGGTGGTAGCAGACGTGATCTTCCCCGACGGGTCGCAGCAGAATGCTCCACCATTCCTCGCGGCCTCGGGTCCCGGGGCGTCCGGAGCCGACCATGCGCTCCAGAGCGTGGGGGCGTGGGCCTACAACCGCTGGCTATCGGACTTCGTTTCCCACGCGCCGGGGCGCCTCGGCGGGATCGCGGTGATGACGATTCACGACGTAGACGATGCCGTCGAGCAGGTCCGCTGGGCGAAGGAGCACGGACTGAGGGGTGTGCTCCTGCCCGCAGGTGTGGGCGAGCTGCCCTTCTACCACCACCCTCGGTACGAGCCGATCTGGGACGTCTGCGAGGAACTGGGAATGCCGCTCCACACGCACGTCGGGTCGGCGACTCCAGACTACGGGGATCTGCCCGGCTCGCTCACGATCTTTGCGACCGAGAGCATGTGGTTCTCGCACCGGCCCCTCGGGTTCCTGATCTGGGGAGGCGTCTTCGAGCGACACCCGGACCTTCAGGTGGTCTTCGCGGAGCAGGGATCGGACTGGGTTCCCGACCTGCTGGAGCTCCTCGACCGGATGTACACCACGATGTTCCGGCACGAGCAGAAGCGGCTCTCGGTTCCGCCGAGCGAGTACTGGAAGCGACAGTGCACCGTGCAGTCCATGTTCCTCAGCAGTCGCGAGGTTGCGCAGCGTCACGAGATCGGCATCGGCAACATGACCTGGGGCTCCGACTATCCCCACTACGAGGGCAGCTGGCCCAACAGTCTGAGGTACCTGCGCGAGATGCTGTCCGGCGTGCCCGAGACCGAGGTCCGGGCCATCCTCTCGGAGAACGCGGCCCGCATCTACGGATTCGACCTCGAGACGCTCGACGCCCTGGCGGCCGAGATCGGCCCGGAGGTCGCCTCCTTCTAGCGATCGGACACGCGCCCGGTGGCGCCACGGACTCGGAATGGACGCTCCCCCGACTGGAAGACACGACTGCGATGCGGTGATCCTCGGCGCCGGCCTGGCCGGCCTGGTGGCGGGCGCGCTGCTCGGCGCAAAGGGCCTGCGCGTGACCCTGCTCGAGCCGGCAGACGGGATCGGCGGGGGCGGCGGTGCCACGCGCTCGCGCGACGGCTTCTGGTTCGACTTCGGGCTGCGCGACGGGCGCGATGTGGGCGACTGCCTCTTCCCCACGCCCGAGCACTGCCTTGCCGCAGCGCAGGAGGCAGGCGTCTCGCTGCAGCTGGCGCGGGTGAAGCACGGCTGGCGCATCCACCGGCTGCCGGACGGACCGACCCTGGAACGCACCGAGGAGACCTTCGACCGGATCGCCCGCGAGATCCTCGGCCTAGGAGACCCGGACGCGCTGCGCCGCCTACTCGAGGATTGGGCCGCCACACCCGCGGACGAGGCCATCGCGCAGCAGAACGTCGCTCTGTCGGAGTGGCTGCCCAAGCACGTGCCGGATCCCGAGCTGCGCACCGCCGTGCTGCACTACGTCGCCATGACCTGGCACGCACACCCCGAGCAGGCATCGGCGGGGCGCTTCATGCAGGCATCGCAGCTGTCCCCGGAGCTGTTCACGCCCGACGACCCCGAAGTTGGCGGCATGCAGGGTCTGATGGAGCCGTGGGCCCGGGCGATCCGCGCACGCGGCGGCCAGATCATCACCGACTGCAAGCCGGTCGAGATCCTGGTCGACGGCGGGCGCAGCGTGGGCGCTCTGGGCGTCGACCGCCACAACGTCCTGCTCGAGGTGCGCGCCCCCCTGGTTCTGTTCACCGGCGCGGCGTGGGAGCTGCTCGAGCTGATCGACAGCGCCGCCCTTCCCGAGGCGTTCGTGCGCGATGTACGGGCGCTCGAGGCCTACAAGGGCGACCTCGTGGGCTGGCAGGCGGCGCTCACGCGTCTGCCCCGGCTGCGCAGCAGCGGTGAGCCCGACGAGCACGATGGCTGGAACCGCTTCCTGGTCGGGTCGGAGTGCCACTACCAGGGCGGCTACCAGATGCCGTCGCTGACCAGCCGCCGCGCAGCACCCGAGGGCAAGCACGTGCTGTGCATGGTCATGAACCGCTGGCTGCAGGGAGGCTCGCGCACCCCTCAGACCTGGGCCGAGGCCCGGCGCGCGCTCGACGCGAACCTCGACTACCTGCGCCACCACCTCTATGCCGATCTGGACGACTGCATCGAGTGGAGCCGCCACGTGTACCACACGGCGCCCCAGGCGATGACCTGGTGGCACGGGCCGGGCCCGCGTCACGAGCTCGAGAGTGCCGGCATCGGCGGCCTGCTGCTCGCCAGCCACACGCTCGAGGCGCCCAGCTCGATCGGCAACGTCGACATGGGCGCCTATGCGGGGCGCCTGGCCGCGCAGCGCGCGCTCGAGCTTGCGGCCTCCGCCTGAGCCGGACGCGTTCCCGAGCCAGCATGCCAACGTGAGCGACTTGGAAGAGAGCCCTCAAGATAGAACGGGCTCCCTGGTACCATAGGCCCGCAACGGAGGAGAACGCATGGCGGCGAACGTTCTGGACCAGAAGGTTGTCGACGATCTCTTGACCACCACGCGCGCGGTGCGGCGTCGCCTCGACCTGGAGCGACCCGTCGAGC